>NZ_JACBEZ010000005.1:0-121372 GCF_013391465.1 Acinetobacter sp. SwsAc2
AGAATAACTTTCAACTTTTGCCAGTGTTGATCTGTCAGCATGGTACGAGGCATAGCGAATAGTAAAATTGGGTTTGGCGATTTGATTTTACTACTTCGCTATTTTTTTAAGCTAAAAGTGTCAACACCCCCTAGTAACTACACATCGAAGAATTGCGACTGAGGTCTGGGCCCCATGTACGATATCCTTGGGTATCAATGTGAATCTGACCAGAAGCATATAAACCTAAGCCCATGTTCAAGCTCTGACCATGTTGGGTCCAAAATTGGCATAGACGATATTTTGTATTTTCAATATAAGCATAATCTTCGGGTTGCGGGTTTTCAGACCCAATTCGAAAATCGATGGCAGAATTGAATAAGTGGCGGGACGAGTTTGCACCGCCAGCACATTGGTTTAAAGGCAGATCACGATAAACCGAAGTGACTTCAAAATCGGTCAGTACTTTGGCTGCAACTAAATATTTAAATATTTTTAAGGTCGCAATTTGGTTTTTCCAAAGTTCACGGTTTGGGATCATATATTGTGAACGACCACATTTTTGCCAGTCACGTGCTGTTCTGAGCAGTTCAAAGCTTGGGATGATGTTTCCCACACCATTGCGTTCAAGAAAAACTTCATACTCACGTACGCGTGCTAGCGTGTCACCGACAGACATCCAAGCATTGTAGGTATAAGGAATAATTTTAGGTGGAGCAGGGCGGTCAAAACTAATTTTCTCTTGCGGGATAAAAATACGTTTTCCATCAGGCGTTGTGATGGTCTGACCTTTGTGGGATGAAGTCGTACAGCCAATCATCACCAAGGGGATTATGCTAACCGCAAATAATCCCTTTAAAAATTTCTTCATTATAGAAATCAAATATTTAAAAAATACGGCTATTATTTTAATCCAAATTTGTGAGGAAAAATTGGAAATATTGCAATCAAATGTGTGTTTTAGGTATAAAAAAAGATCAGCTTATGCTGATCTTTTTCTGGCTTACTTTTCTAAGTATTGTAACTTATCTGCTTTACCATTCCATTCTTCACGGTCAGCAGGTTGGTCACCAATCTGGGTAATGTTCGGCCAAGTTTGTGATAACTCAGCATTTAGTTCAATAAATACTTCTTGACCTTCTGGCAGTTCATCTTCAGAGAAAATTGCATTTGCTGGACATTCAGGTTCACACAGTGCGCAATCGATACATTCATCCGGATTGATCACTAGAAAGTTTGGACCTTCATAGAAACAGTCTACTGGACAGACTTCTACGCAGTCTTGATATTTACATTTAATACAATTTTCAGTGACAACAAAGGTCATGGCGAAGGCTACCTAAAAATATGGTTCTAATAACTAATGTGTATTTTAGGCAAAAACAGCATCAACTAACAATTGCTTTTATTGATATTTGTTATTTATATGCGTGAAATAAGACTATGTTTATGATTTTTATTAGAATGTGTATTGATTTTAAAGGGGGTTTTATGGGAGAAATCGAGCTTTAAGAAATTATAGAAAACAATAACTTAAATAATAGTTTTTTAGGTGCAACTTATGTCACATCTGCAAATGGTAAAGAGATTCCAATATCAAAATCATTCCATGTAATTTTTGATCTGAATGCATAGAACTTAGTCATTTATGAGTTGGTATTACTAATCCATTGGTGAACTGATTGTCCTGTATAAAAATTAAGTATGATTGAGTTCCTTGCTGTTAAATTTGATAAAAACTGAACATTCTGGTGAAAACTGCTTTTAACAATAAAAAAGACCGTCATTTTGACGGTCTAAATGAGTTGCTAAAATCGAAAGCGATTATGAATGTAACTGATCTTTCAATGCATAAAGCTGCTGTAAAGCTTCACGTGGACTTAAGTTATCAACATCAATACTCTTAAGTAGTTCAAGTGCGGCAGAAGGTTTCTCAATTTCGACCACACGTTCAATGATTTCAAGTTCAGGTGTTTCTATCACGGCAAACAAATCATTTTGAACGACTTTAGGTTTTTGCAGTTGTTGCTTCTCTAAAATTTTCAGACGATTTTGTGCTTCTTTGATCACACTGGCAGGAATTCCCGCCAATTTTGCTACCTGTAAGCCGTGACTTTGACTCGCTGGCCCATGTTGGACTTTATGTAACAAAATGAGGTTGCCATTGAGTTCTTTTGCAGTGACATGGTAGTTATCAATAGCAGTTTCTTTGGCCAGCTCGGTCAGTTCAAAGTAGTGTGTGGCAAATAAACATAAGCATTTAATGCGTTTGGTTAAGTCAAGTACGCAAGCCCATGCCAAAGATAAACCATCATAGGTACTGGTGCCACGACCAACTTCATCCATCAGAACCAGCGACTGATTGGTTGCATGATGTAGGATTTGCGAGGTCTCAGTCATTTCCACCATAAAGGTCGATTTGCCTGTAGATAGGTCATCTGCAGAACCAATGCGGGTAAAGATTCGATCAATAGGACCTAATACTGCCGATTGAGCTGGTACATATGAACCACAATAGGCCAATAGGCTAATTAAAGCAGTTTGACGCATAAAGGTTGATTTACCGCCCATGTTAGGACCCGTAATAATGGCCATACGGTGGTTGAAGTCAAGTGTCGTGTCATTCGGTGTAAATGTAGCTTTGTTCAACGCCTCAACCACTGGATGACGTCCTGCAATAATTTTAACCCCAATTTCTGGACTATACTCAGGACGTGACCAATTGCGTAAGCGAGCCTGATGTGCAAAGTTCGCTAAGAGGTCGATCTGCGCAATAGCGCTGCTCATCATTTGTAAATGACCAATGTCGGCGCGGAGTTCATCTAAAAGCATTTCGAACAGCATTTTTTCGCGAGCTAATGCACGGGATTCACTCGAAAGCACTTTGTCTTCAAAGGTTTTTAGCTCAGGCGTGATATAACGCTCAGCATTTTTTAAGGTCTGACGACGAATGTAGTGATCAGGTGCTTGCTCGGCTTGCGCACGGGTCAATTCAATGTAATACCCGCTGACACGGTTATAGCCAATTTTTAAGGTCGAAATGCCAGTATTTTGACGTTCTTGAATTTCAAGGTCGATCAAGTACTGTCCTGCATGATCGCGGATTTTACGTAGTTCATCGAGTTCATGATCAAAACCTTCCGCTATCACATTTCCATCTCGTAAAAGCACAGGTGGATGTTCAACGATGGCAGACATTAAACGTTGATGTAAGCCATGGAAATCACCCAATTCCTCATTCAATTGGGTAATGAGTGCGGACTGTTTACTTTGAATCACGGGTTGAATGGCATGACGTAAATAAGGGACTTGCGCACAGGCTTGGCGCAGTTGCACTAAGTCACGCGGACGGGCGCTACCTAAAGCCACCCGACTGAGGACACGTTCGATGTCTCCAATCTCTTTTAATACTAAACGGACTGGTGATTCATGGTAACCATCCACAAGACTCTTGGTGGCATCTAAACGTGCGTCTAAGAGCTTGGTATCACGTAACGGTTGCATCAGTGTACGACTAAGTAAACGTCCACCCATTGCCGTTTGACAGTCATTGATGAGTTGGAATAATGACGTGCCGTGTTCAAACAGAGGCTCAACTAGCTCTAAGTTTCTACGTGTCACAGGGTCAAGCGCAATGAAATCACTGCTTTGTTCAAGCTGAATAGAGCGAATATGCGGTAAGGCTGTTTTTTGCGTTTCTTTGGCATAATGAATCAGGGATGCTGCTGCTGCTTTGGCAAGTGGCAAATGGTCAATACCGAAACCGGCTAAAGTCGATACTGCAAACTGATCACATAAAGTTTTTTGTGCATTGTTTAGGTTAAAGTCGACATTTGGACGGCGTGTCACAGAGCAGTCGAGCAGTTTTTTAATGTGTTCAATGATATTGGGGTCGACAATATTTTCATCGACCAAAATTTCACTTGGCATGAGGCGAGACAGTTCAATACCGAGTTGCTCAAGCTGAAACTCTTGTTGCTGAACTTTGAATAAACCTGCACTTAAATCTAACAGCGCAATACCAATTTCATTTTGTTGTACGCAAAGCGCCACAAGGTTTGAACTTTGATGTGCCGTCAGTAAGGCATCGTCAGTCAGTGTACCTGGGGTAATAATCCGGACAACGCCACGTTCAACAGGTGCCTTACCTGTAACTTCACCAATTTGCTCACAGATGACGACGGTTTCTCCTTTTTTCACCAAGCGAGCAAGGTAGCCTTCAGCTGCATGGTAAGGAACACCTGCCATAGGGATGGGTTCACCATTGGCTTTGCCACGATGGGTCAGGGTAATCCCGAGAAGTTTAGCGGCCTTGTGTGCATCTTCAAAGAATAGCTCGTAGAAGTCACCCATACGATAGAACATCAAAGAGTGCGGATGTTGCATTTTGACGCCCATGTACTGTTGCATCATAGGGGTGAGGGTGGACAAATCAGTTATGATTCCCGAATTGCTCATGTAGGTGAAATCCTTAAATCTTTGAAAATGCACAATATAAAAATAGACCGAGCGACACCGCTTACCGTGTGTATTTATGCGCTATGAACAGCTATTGTATGAATGGCAATATCTTAGCAAAATTGAAAACGACTAAACAATAAATCATCTATAAAGCGAACAGTTGTTAAACAGCCAAGTGATTATTGTTGTAGGCGTTAGGTGTAAAGCAAAAATAAAAAAGCCTAAACATCTGTTTAGGCTTTTAAAGATTTAAGGCTTATACAGACCAAGTTCAGTCAGGTGCAACCGCAGGATACGACGTAACTCAAGAACGGCTTCAGGCGTTTCTTGAATAGAATGTCCCCCTTTAATAATCTTCTCAGACAATGCACCATCTAGATGGGCACTCGTATAAGGCACGACATCGTCTGTAATGATATTGAGGTCATCACTTTTGGTCGCATTCCCCATGATGCTGTGGAATTTCATGCCTTTGTATGGAACGACGTTTTTAGTTAACCGAGTAAAATTAGAGTTTTTGCTGAGATCACTTGGTCCATTTTGAATGAGTCCATTATCGACATCTTTAATGAAGGCTTGTAGGTCAGGGTCACTACTTTGTATAACATCGGTCAGTGCCCCCAAAAATGCACCTGGTAGACGAATGACTTTACGTGCCGCAAGGGTAAACCAGCGGTCAGCAAACTCTGTCCCACGATGTGGTGCTGCCAAGAAAATGGCCCGACTAAAGTTTGGAATCGGTTGAATGTCGAGGCGCGATTTAAACAGAGGGTCATTTTTAAATTGTTGCGCACGTCGATTGGGTAGCAGTTTCATTGCCGCAGGGGTTAAGTCAGCATCGCTTACCAAAAGCCGCGCAATAATACCGCCCATACTATGACCCACTAGCACGGCATCCTTTTTGGCAGGCGCTTTGCTATCGACCAAATTAAAACTTTGTTGAATGATTGCATAGATTTGGAAACGACTTTCCAAAATTGGCATATTGGTCGAGTAGAACACTTGCCAGACTTGATAGTGTTCACGTAGCACGGGATCGCCCATGACATCATTCGTCAAACGAATCCATGCCTCTGGACTACTGGCTAGTCCGTGAACGAGCACCACCACTTTTTTATTTGGGTTGTACGGCTCAAGCATGTATAGGTGCGGCATAGTGAGGCGTGCATCACGATCAATCAGTGATAAATACGCGGCTTTACCTAAATTGTTTTGTGCCAACCATAAGCCATAAGGTGCAGAAAAGTTTGCAGCAAGAGGGTAACTTTTACCTGCAATTTTCGCAGATTCAAACTTATAGGGATCATAAGCTGAGATTTCAAACTCAGGGTTGTTTAAGATCTCATCGATATTGGATGCAGAGCGTGGCTGTGCGGTAATAGTTGCCGCCAAATAACGGGCATTGTGAATGTTAGGATTACGACCATTGGTATACTGATAATGCAGTGGATCGACAATATATTTGGCTTTTTCGGGTGAGGTATCGTTGTGCTCAGGTGGGAGGACAATCAGAAATTCTGAACCAAAACCATCGCGACGTGTGATAGAGCGTAGGCCTGAAAAGTTCATATTGTAAGTTGACATCAGTTGTTCAACTTGACGGTTTTTTAAAAGTGGGTAATTGTCATAATTAATACGGTAAATACTTTGCCCCACTTTGATTTGATTGCCGACTTCAGATGGCCCATGGCGTAAGCCATAACTATTTACAAGCTTAGCGATAGCTTGGTTATAAAAGTCACGGAGTTGGACTTGTCGGTTATCAAAAATACGGTCTTGCGGGCCACGTTTGGTGTTAAACATGTAGGCATAACTGTAGCGAATGCTTTTATCCAGCATACCGAGTTGTTGATCTAAGCAGTTTTGGTAGTTTTGTTTTTGTAGCGCTTTTTTTTCTTCAGACTGGGTCTTGGCTAAAATACTCACTTTACAGGCAGATGATTTTTCTAAGGAAAGTGCTTTAGCGAGATACAGTTCGCTGGCAGTAGAGAGGAGCTGTTCATCCTGAATTTGTGGAATCTGTTTGAGTTCGCTGACACATTCTTCAGGTTGCTCTGAACAGATTTTGGCTTCTCTACCCGTCATAGACAGCACGTTTAGACTCGCTTCACTGAGCTTATCCCGCGTTAAAATACTCTCACGCTCATTGGTAATCGTGACGTTCAGTGATTGATTTTTCACACTGACCACTTGGCAACCACTCAAAAGCGAAACGAGAGTGGTCATCATCAAGGTGCTACGGATGTATTTAGGCATAAAAAGCGTCGACTACCGTTTATTCTTTTGAATTTTTTAAATCATACGATAATTCTCGGATTTATCAATTCGCCTAAAATAAAAATAGACCGAAAATTCGGTCTATTTTTAGGTACATCAGAAGTGATGGAATTATTTTGCAGTATTTAGAACTTGCCAAACATTCCAACGACCTTGTTTTTCAATTTCATTAATCAAGCGATCCGCAACTTCGGCTTCTTGTGGATATTTCAGCTTGTAGTTTTTCAAGGTTTGCACCGCATTTTTCTTTTGTTCCATCGCGATGTAGTTATTTGCTGTCGCTAAATAGGCTTCTTGAACACCAGCTTTCATTGCTTTATCGAGGTATGGCATTGCTTCGCGTTGACCACCACCTTCAGACAAAGCAAAACCGAACCAGAAGTTTGCTTCAGGGTCTTCTTTGTTAATTTTTAAAATACGCTGTGCATAAGCCAAAGACTTGGTGGTATAGACTGAACCAAGGTCTAAATTACGTGCCATAACGCTGGCTTTGAATGCACGGACCAGTACATCAAATGAAGCATTGTCTTTCGATGCTAACGTATCAAGCTGTTGTGTCACTTCTTTTAGTTTTAACTCAAAACCTTTACGTTCTTGGCGTTCTGTAAAACGTGGTGGGTAGTGACGGGCTTTGCCTTCAACCAACTGTAAGAAGTCATCAATTTCAGTAATGTCGACTTCATTGTCGCCTGCCAGTACGGCAAACTTCAACTGACGGTCTTTGCTGTTTACGGTTGGAATAATCAGTTTATTGGTGTCTAAAACCAGTTTTTTAGATGGATCGTCAGAGCGAGTCACTTCCATTTTAGTTACTGGTTGAGCCGCTGCTTTTTTTAAGTTAATTTCAAATGGAGGTGGCGCATCATAATTAAATGGATTGAGTGCATAAAATGGTGCAGTTAATTCAGGCTCTGTAAAAACGATGGTATCGCTATTGTTCTTCGTTGGGTTTGAGCTACACGCTGTTAAAAACGAGACAGCAAGAACAGCAACCGCTAAGGGTTTAAGCATCATAAGGTTCATCCATTCATTATTTTAAGAAGTGGTATAAAAGGCATGTTCGTCAGTCTAAAAAAACTCTGATGAACATGCAAGGTTTGCTATAGGCAGGTTTTCAAAAACTAACACTTTTCATGTTTAGTCGTTGGATGGCAGGCTTTGAGCTTCACATTCGCGGCGTACATCTTCCAAAATTTTCAATTCTTCAGCACTAAAGGGTTGTTCATTTTGTTGTTGCTTTTTAAAAGTTGGATCAAGCAAAGACAAACGTTGGCATAGAGTGTTCATCCGTTTCTCATTCAGCTGAATGCGGTCAAGTAGAACACGCATACCTTCAAGAATTGGATCAGACTGGTCTTGCGTTGCAGCATAAGGTTGGAAACCAATACTTTCTGCATAATCGCGACGACGTGTTTCTGCTTCATCTTTCGGTTTATCTTTAGAAATAAAGCGTGCAGGGTTACCAACTGCGGTCGTGTCGGCTGGAACTGCTTTGGTGACGACTGCATTTGAGCCGACTTTCGCATTTTTACCGACAGTAAAAGGGCCTAAAATTTTAGCACCAGCACCAACCACCACGCCGTCTTCTAAGGTCGGGTGACGTTTGCCTTTATTCCATGTAGTTCCACCTAAAGTGACACCATGATATAGGGTCACATCGTCGCCAATTTCAGCGGTTTCACCAATCACGACGCCCATGCCATGGTCAATAAAAAAACGACGACCAATTTTAGCACCCGGGTGAATTTCAATACCTGTTGCAAAACGGCTAAAAGAAGACAATAAACGTGCTGAGCCTTTACATTCTTTTTTCCATAACTCATGCGCCATACGGTGCATGATCAAGGCATGAATGCCTGGATATGTGGTTAGAACTTCTAAAGTGTTTCGTGCCGCAGGATCGCGCGCGAATACAGCTTGTATATCTTCTTTGAGCTGTTTAAGCATTAGATTGATCCTCTGTTTGATCCGTATTTGACTTTTTCCATGTGCCGTTATTTAAAGCTTGTACACGACTAAAAATACCACGAAGTAAATGATATTCCATACGATCTAATTGTATACGTCCAAAAAGACGACGCAAGCGTAAAGGCAGTAATCGTGGATTTTTGGGATCTAAAAATTCAATCTCGGCCAACATTTTTTCAATGTGCGGGTAGAACTGTTCCATTTGCTCATGGGTGACCAAAGGCTCATCCCATTGCATAGACTCAGTATCTGTGACAGGCATGGTTGCAGCTTCATCTTCAGCGCTTTCTACAGCAGCAAGAGTTGCCATACGCATTTCATAACAAATCACTTGAATGGCTTGAGCCACATTCAGTACACCATAGTCTGTATTTACAGGAATGGTGACATGATAGTTGGCCATGGCCAGTTCTTCGTTGGTCAGTCCGCGGTCTTCACGACCAAATACAACAGCAACGTCTTGCTGATCATTCACCACTGCTGAAATTGATTTTTCAGCCGCAGGACGTGCGTCAAGCAAAGGCCAAGGAATGGTACGACTACGCGCACTGGTACCAAACACTAAATGGCAGTCTTTGATGGCATCGGCAAGGGTTTCAACGATTTCAATCTGCTCAATTAAATCCGTTGCACCCGCAGCCAAAGCATCGATATCGGGATGTGGATAGGTTTTTGGCGCAACCAAAACCAGTTTTGAGAGTCCCATCGTTTTCATGGCACGCAGTGCGCTACCAATGTTCGCAGGGAGTGTGGTATTGACCATGACAATACGCACATGGGAGAGATGCGCTGAAACAGCGGCATTGTCAAATTGGCTCATGATTTTTCCAATGAATCTTTAAAATTTAAATAATTAAGAGAACTGACCGACTTCAGCTTGATATAAGTCCATGGCATCATCCATGCTCATATCCGCAGGGGGCGGTGGTACATCTACAGGTTTGGCTTCTTCATAGCTCACCGCTTTGGCTGCTTTGGATTTGACTTGATATTCCACATGAAGATTTTCTTTGCCAAAATAGTCACGGAGTTTAGACAGTAGTTCATCCAGTGGCGCCACTTTCCAATTGATCCCTAAGTGCAATTCAGCCGTGGCATACGGGTAGTCCAACAGCAATTGCAGCGGAATGTGATTACACATATCGACATTACAAAAGGGTGCAAGAATATTTTTTAAATCTTGGCTCAGTGTTTTTGTGCTATGTGCTGGGTCGAGACGAATTTGAATACAGTTGGCACGTTTTTGGCGAATTTCATTCAGCGTAAATGCTTTGGTTAAGCGTCCCATCGGGCGGTCAAAACCTTCACGCTCGTAAATTTCGCCTTCAATTACCACGACTTTTTCATTTTGAATGATGTCTTTAAAACGCATAAAGCGTTCATGATTCGCAGAGACTTCGATCCGTGAGGTACCATCATCTAAGGTCACCATCATTCGGTTCGGGAAGTTGGCTACATCGACCACGAGACCTGCAAAAACTGTAGTGACACCACGACGGGTTGGGGTAAGTTCATTAATTTTGTTCGGAATAAACGCTTTCAACTCAGTGCGATAGACATCAATTGGGTGGCCGGTTAAATACAACCCTAGAGTGTCTTTTTCACCTTTGAGACGGACTTCGTCTGACCATGGCTTAACAGGTTTGGCTGGTTTACGTTGTACTTCTTCAACCTCACCAAACAAGTCCATGATGCCTGTTTCACGGTTTGAGCGAGCTTGATCCGCTGCTTGTACCGCTTCAGGTAGCTGCGCCATTAGACTTGAGCGTTCAATGCCGAGGCAGTCTAAAGCACCTGATCGAATCAACGCTTCTAAAGTCCGTTTATTAATTTTTTTCAGATCAATACGGTGGCAGAAATCAAACAAATCACGATATGGCCCATCTTGAATACGTGAGTCAATGACTGACTGCATCGCCGCTTCACCGACGCCTTTAATCGCACCGAGCCCATAGACGATTGTTTTATCGTCCGAAGCATGGAATTGATAGATAGACATATTGACCGAAGGCGGCAATACCTCTATATCGTTGTGTCGACAGTCATCAATCAAGAACACCACGTTATCGGTGTTTTGCATTTCCGATGACATTACCGCTGCTAAGAATTCAGCTGGATAATGCGCTTTGAGCCATGCCGTTTGATAGGCCACTAAGGCATAAGCTGCAGCATGCGATTTGTTAAAGCCATAACCTGCAAACTTTTCCATATAGTCAAAAATATGGTTGGCAGTGGCTTCATCAATGTCTTTTTTGGCTGCACCTTCCGTGAAAATTTGGCGCTGTTTGACCATTTCTTCAGGCTTTTTCTTACCCATCGCACGACGTAGTAAGTCCGCACCGCCCAAGCTATAGCCCGCACAATACTGTGCTGCCTGCATCACCTGTTCTTGGTAAACCATAATGCCGTAAGTCGGCTCAAGTACACCTTCAAGTAGGGGGTGAAGATATTCAAACTCGCCACCATGCATACGGTGGATAAAGTCTGGAATCAGGTCCATCGGACCCGGACGGTAAAGGGATACGAAGGCGATAATTTCTTCAAATTTACTTGGACGTGCTTCCTTAAGCATTTTTTTCATGCCCACGGATTCAAACTGGAAGACCGCTGTGGTGTTGGCATTGGCAAAGATAAGGTATGCATCTTTGTCATCAAGCGGAATGAACGCAATGTCTAAAGGCACATCTAGCTGAATGCGCTTATTGATATTCTTCACGGCATCTTCAATGACCGTTAAGTTACGCAGACCCAAGAAGTCGAACTTTACTAGACCTGCAGATTCAACATCGTCTTTATCGTACTGCGCAACACGACCTGTACCATCTGCGTCACATAGGACGGCAGAAAAGTCGGTAATTTTAGTTGGGGAAATGACCACGCCACCTGCGTGTTTACCTGTGTTACGGGTAATGCCTTCGAGTTTTAATGCCATTTCCCAAATTTCAGCCGCATCGTCATTGTCTGGGTTGGATGGGTTGGTGACAATATCTTTAAGCTGTGGCTCTGCTTCAATGGACTCTTCAAGGCTTAGACCTAAAGGCTTGGTCGGAATCATTTTTGAGATTCGGTCTGCCAAACCATAAGATTTACCCAAGACACGTGCCACGTCACGAATGGCACCTTTGGCTGCCATGGTGCCGAAGGTGGCAATTTGTGATACTGCATCGCGTCCGTATGTACGCGCCACATAGTCAATCACACGATCACGACCAGCAATACAGAAATCGACGTCGAAATCGGGCATTGAAACACGTTCTGGGTTTAAGAAGCGTTCGAACAGTAGTCCGTATGGGAGAGGATCAAGATCCGTAATTTTTAAGCTGTATGCAACAAGTGAACCTGCACCTGAACCACGACCTGGACCAACTGGAACGCCATTACCTTTGGACCATTGGATGAAGTCCATGACAATCAAGAAGTAGCCTGGGAAACCCATTTTAAGAATGGTCCCGATTTCATACTCTAAACGATCATCGTATTCTTTACGTTTTTGAGGCCAGTATTCATCACGCGTTTCTGGTGGATATAAAAAGTCTAAACGCTCTTCTAAACCTTCTTTGGATAAATGTGCAAAGTAGGTGTCAATGGTATGGCCTTCAGGAATAGGGTAGTCAGGCAGGAAGTATTTACCTAATTGCAGAGTGACGTTACAACGCTTCGCGATCTGATAAGTATTTTCAATTGCAGAGGGAATGTCTGCAAATAACTCCGCCATTTGTTGGCCAGATTTAAAATATTGCTCTGGAGAGTAATTTTTTGGTCGGCGGTTATCCCCTAATACATAACCATCGGCAATACAGACCCGAGCTTCGTGTGCTTCAAAGTCGATTTCTTTCATGAAGTGCACATCGTTGTGCGCAACTACACCAATATTGTATTTTTTAGCCAGTTTTAAGGCTTCATAGTTGAAGTCATCTTCACCTGAGCGTTCTGTTCGACATAGAGCCAAATAAACCCGATTGCCAAATTTTGCAATCCATTCTTCGAGTAAAGGTTCGGCTTTTTGCGGATTCGATGTACAGAGCATTTTGCCGACATCAGATCGCATGCCAAGTAGCGCAATCAGGTCATGGTTTTGTTCTAAAATCCAGTCTTTTGCAACGCAAGGAATATCAAGCTGTTGACCACGGATAAAACCTTCTGAAACCAGTTCGGTTAGATTACGCCAGCCAACATTGCTCATCGCCAATAATGTCACGCGATGGTCAGCATCGTTCAAACGAACTTCTGAACCCATAATCGGTTTGATGCCATTATCTAAGCATTTACCATAAAATTTTACAGCAGCGTGTAAGTTAGATAAGTCAGTAATGGCAAGGGCTGGCATACCTTCTGCCTTAGCAGCTTTGACTAAATCAGGTATACGTACAATTGATTCTGTGATTGAAAATTCTGTATGAATACCAAGATGTACAAAGTGCATAATTGAGTCCCTGCAAAAACCGCTGAATAGTTTAACATGCTCTGCCTTCATTCTGAGTGCGATTCAAATGAATTGGCAAAATTTAATAGGCTACAGTGTTTGGACTGTTTATTTTATTGTCAGTAAGTTCTAAACGACTTAAAAAAGGCAATGTCAGTCGCATTGTTTCTTGGCATAAAAGCCTTTAGCAGGCCACTGCTTGCTGAATGGCAAAGCTGCTTAACCGTCCATTTTTAAAACCAAAGTTGAGATAAGCCGTGTAGGGTGGGGCAAAGTCTTGCGGTTCTTTTAGAAAGGTTTTGATTTCATTGGGCTGCAAGAGCAAAACTTGGGCTTCACCTGATGCTACCATGCCTTGTGCACTGTATTTAAAGTCTTGTTTAAACTGCTGCAAAGTATAATTCGGTGTGATCTGAATATTTTGCACGCGTATATTTTCGCTCATCGCTTGGGTGCTTTTCCAGTCAAGCCAAACACGGCCTTTGATTTGACCGAGTTGTTTGAAACTCGCTTTGTCCTTATAGAATTTTTCAGCCTGAGTCTTGGGATTATCTTCGTTAAAAATCTCAAATTTTAGGGTTTTGGGTTGAGCACTTGTAATACTGTATTCATAGTTGCCTGTACATTCGGCATATTGTTTACTGGTTTTTCCATTCGGAGGAGCGAGTAATTGACTGACTTGATGTGCTGTCACAGGTGCATTGAGTTCAACCTGATTCACTTTCACACTGGTGACGTAGTTATAGGGATTTGAAGCTGCATGGCTGAGCATCGGCAAAAGACTTAGACTGATCAATAGAGTTGTTATTTTCATCGTTATAGCTTTTAAAAATTTTGTTTGCCAGATTATATAAAACTTAGACCTGAAAAAAAGCTCCCAATATTGAGAGCTTGATTTTGTTAGCGCAGTTTAGATAGCCAATCGCCAACGGACTGTACAATTTGCACCATGATCAACAGCACAATTACTGTGAGTATCACGACACTGGTGTCAAAACGTTGATAACCATAAGAAATAGCAAGGTCGCCAATACCGCCTGCACCCACTGCACCGGCCATCGCGGTTGCACCAATTAAGCTGATGGTGGCTGTGGTTAAGTTTAAAATCAGTGAACTGCGTGCTTCAGGTAAAATAAACTTAAAGATGATTTGTAGCGGAGTTGCACCCATGGCTTGTGCAGATTCGATAATGCCTTCATTCACTTCCAGTAATGAAGTTTCCACCAAACGACCAATGTATGGTCCGACATAGATGGTGAGCGGAACAATTGCAGCCCACGTGCCAATCGATGTTCCGACGATGAGTTTGGTTAAAGGTAAAACCGCAATCAGCAAAATAATAAAGGGTAGAGAGCGCAGAGCATTCACAATCGGGTTCAGGCTGTGATAAATCGCTTTGTTTGGCAAAATACCATCAGGACGTGTGACCAATAAAATGATGGCCTGAATAAAGCCCCAAATACAGCCAAATAGCATTGCAAAAAACACCATATGAAATGTTTCTTGCAAAGCAGTAATAAACTGATCAATTGATAAAGAGCTTTTCCAAAAAGGTGCTGTGATTTGAGTTAACCACTGGACAATTAAATCTCTCATGCCAGCTCTCCTGATTGTTCAACAGCCACACCATGTTGTTTTAAAAACTCAACCGCTTCAGCGATCAGGCTTTCATCGCCCAAGAGCTGAACAAACATTTGCCCAATCACATTGCCATCAATTTCAATCATGTTGGCAAACAGGATATTGAGACTAATATCAAACTGCTTAATTAAGTTTTGAATTACGGTTTCGTGGGCAGAGTTACCCAGAAATTGTAAGCGATAAATACTATGATGATGCTTATGTTCGAGGTTATTCAGAAGCTTAATAGGTAGCTGTTGATGCAAAATCGTTTGAATAAAATTCTGTGTCGTTGCATGTTGTGGGCGACTAAATAAGTCCACCGTTTTCCCAGTTTCAACTACTTTGCCGAGTTCCATCACGGCCACATGTGAGCAGATGCTTTGAATCACATCCATTTCATGTGTCACCATGACGATGGTAATGCCTTGCTCTTGATTGATTTTTTTGAGCAAGTCTAAAACTGACTTGGTGGTTTGTGGGTCTAGTGCAGAAGTCGCTTCGTCACAAAGTAATATTTTAGGATGGTTGGCAAGCGCACGTGCAATACCGACACGTTGTTTTTGACCACCCGAAAGCTCGTCTGGATAAGCTTCTTTTTTGTGTTTGAGATCAATAAACTCAAGTAGCTCATTCAAACGTTTTTCACGTTCAGCTTTGCTATAACCTAAAAGTTTCATTGGCATTTCAATATTGGCTGCAACGGTTTTGGTTTGCAGTAAATTAAAATGCTGGAAAATCATGCCAATATTTGCACGTTCTTGACGTAATGCTTTTGCATCTAATGCAGTAAAGTCTTTCTGATTGATAATCACTTGGCCTTGAGTTGGGCGTTCAAGTAAATTGATCAAACGAATGAGGGTACTTTTACCTGCACCACTATAGCCAATAACGCCAAAAATACTACCTTCTGGAATGTCCAAATTGATTTGGTCCAGTGCAGGAATGATTTGGCCTTTCAGCTGATAGTGCTTTGAAATGTTTTTAAATTGAATCATATCGTCAAAAACTACACAAAAATGAAAAAACAGGCAAAGAGACTTTGCCTGTTTCGTTGATTTGATTATATTACTATTTAGCTTGAGTAAGGTAGCTTACTGGCTTGTTCACATCAATTTTTGTGCCGCCAAAATGTTCTTGAACATATTTGCCTACTGCAGCGACATGGTAAAGCTCACCGACTTTTTTCAGTACAGGGTCATTTTGACGCGCTTCAGCCACCGCAAGTACGTTCACATTCATTTTTGTGGTTTGATCGATTGGTTCATAGTAAATCGCATCTTTCAATACGTTTAGACCACCTTCCATTGCAAGGGTATTACCCAAAACAATTGCATCAACTTCGTCTTTCACACGTACAGCTGTTGCCATTTGAATAGGCTTGATGACGAGAGCTTTGTTGTTTTCAACGATGTCTTTCGAAGTGCCCTTCACGAAGTCGAAGTCATTTTTTAACTTCACTAGACCCGCAGATTGTAATAATAACAATGCACGTGATTCGTTCGCGCCATCATTTGGAATGGCAATCGTTGCACCATTTTTAAATTCAGCCAGTGTTTTTACTTTGCTTGAATAGATGCCCATTGGCTCTAGGTAGGTCGTTGAAAGTGGTGCAATCTTTGCTGTGTTTGCTTCGTTATATGCTACAAGGTAAGCATAAGATTGGAATGCGTTGACATCGACTTCATTGTTTGCAACAGCAGTGTTCATTGCAACATAGTCAGTGAAGTTCTTAATGTCTAACTTTAAGCCAGCTGCTTTAGTTTCTGGCAAAGTTGCAATGTGGCGCCAAATATCAGCATCAGAACCAGTCGATGCGATGGTTACTGTCTGCTCAGCTGCTGCAGTATCCGTTTTAGCCGCATCTGTTGCAGGTGCTTCAGGTTTGCTACAACCGGTCAAAGCAACAGATAAACCCAGCGCAATTCCTAGAATTTTTTTCATTTTTTCTTCCCGAGTAAGCATCTAAATGAGGCTTAACTTAGCTGAACAATAGAGAGATTAATTGATTTTAAATCAGGTATGCCTGATTTGATGCATATGACTGTAATGTGAGTTTTGCAAGTGTGCAATTCGATATCAGTCGAATATAGGCGTTCACTTTGAAAAAGATTAATTTTTTCAAATCACTAGAAACATCTCTGCTCAATCGTTAAATTTTGCACATCATACCAACAAACTAATATTTGATATAGAGCATAAAAGTTCAATACTTATCTTATTTAAAGATTAGGATTCTGTAAGTTGTGTGTAATTTTATAATGAAAACAATATATTATTTTTAATTAATTTGTTTAAAAATAATAATTTGCATAAATTTTATGCTTTATAAGATTTTATCCAAACTAAATACAAAAAATAGATAAAAGGGGTAAATGGCAATATGCTTGTTTTATATTTCTTATCTGAATTAGGTATTACATCATTATGCATTAAGAAATTTGTTTGACTATTCTCCGCAGCATTTTAACTGGAAAATAAGATACACACTCGATCCGAATGAAAACATTAGATTGAGTGTGTATCGTACCAATTTAACTCAGCTAATGAATTAATTATGATTTTAGAAAATCTTCAGATGCATAAGTCGGGTTTGGATAGCTGTAGAAGCCCTTACCAGCAAACATACCTAAATGGCCTGGTTTAATAAACTCAGCATCTAATTTCTCCATAAGTGGAGTCATATTTGGGTTGGTTTCTGCATTTAATTTTGCGACGTTGTAAACTGTGTTAATACCAATGATGTCTAAGATCGCGAATGGGCCCAACGGTGAGCCAAAAGATTTCATCCAAGCGCGATCAATCATTTCATGATCTGAAACTTCTTTCACCCAAAGCTCGGTTGCTGAAATTAAAAATGGAACCAACATAGAGTTCAGAAGGTGACCTGGTTGTTCTTTGTAAATTGGTAAAGCCATCATGCCAATTGCTTTAGCAAACTCAACTACATCATCGAATACTTTTTTGTCAGTTCCAGCATGGCCCATAATTTCTGCCATGTTAAAAGTCCAGATTTTATTAGAAAAATGAAGTGCTAAAATTTTTCTGGACGACCAGTAAGATCCTTGAAATGGCTTGGTAGCATTGTAGATGTATTGGTTGCAAATACGGTTTTTTCAGGAGCTACTAGGCTGAGTTGTTTATAAAACTCAGTTTTAATATTCGCATCTTCAGGCACTGCTTCAATGACTAAATCCGCATCTTGCACGGCTTCTGCAAGGTTTGAATAGTAACTGAGATTGTTAAATGTATTGTCGAGTTGTTCTTGGGTCGCATTAATATCGCGTTTATAGCATTCGCTTAATTCAAAGAACTTAGCTTTGGCTTTAGCAAGTACTTCGTCATTAATGTCATATACCGACACTTTAAAACCATGAAAAGCAGTTTGAAACGCAATTTGATAACCGAGTACACCACTGCCAGCAACAGTTACATTCTTAAAATTCATTTTGTATTCCTTGTTTTATCCTTGATGAAAAATGTAGTGTTCATATCCATGTGCTACATTTATTCGCGCCAGCATTTTATGTGTTTGAAGCGCAAAATTGATGAACAAATAAATTGCTCATAGGGCTATTCTGCCGTGGCTTTTTTATGCTAACTTGACGTAATGAGTCAATTTTTTGACGTATTGAGACAGGGATTGTGGAAATGAATCAGGAAGATTCACTCGCAGTTGAGTACCCGAAAAATATCCATGAGGATATGGTGCATAGTTCAGGGCTACGTGGCTATTTAAAGGTAATGCACAACTGGGTGCTGACGCAATGCCGTTGTTGGCCAAGCATGGAATGCAACTTGCACAATTACAAGATGACAATGCATGGATTTCGCATACAGCACTCATTCAACTTCTAGAAGAAAGTGCGCAACAGGCCAACTGTGCCGATTTAGGTATGCGGATCTCTCAGTATCAAGATATTTGCATTTTGGGCGTACTTGGGCTGATCTTGCAAAGTGCATCGACACTTCGTGAGGTGATTAAATACAGTTCAGATTTACTGTTTTTACATGGTTCTGCTTTACGTTTATATATTAATGATCGTGTTAGCACAGATGTATTTGAATCCAACTCGGATATTGTTGAACTTATTTTTGATATTCAGCTCCATGACGCTACACATATTTTAAGTAAACGACAAACCATGGATATGGGGCTTGCTGTGTGTCATCGGGTTCTACGTTATTTGAGTGGTGAGCGTTATCAGCCGCTCCGAGTTGCACTACCGCACAGTCCAATTGCTCCCTTAAATGTGTATAAACGGTTTTTTCATACCGAAGTCATGATCGATCAACAGCATGCAGCTTTGTATTTCCACAGAGATATGTTGAATATTACTTTAGATAGTATTGATCATGGCTTACGTGAAATTTTAGACAGCTATCTGGAGCGGAGTTTTCGGAGTCATCAAGGTTTATTTAGCGATCGTGTTCGACATGCGATACGCATTCATTTATCGGGTCCAAAGGCCAAGAAAACAGATATTGCAAATATGCTTGCGATGCATCCTCGAAGCTTACAACGTAAATTGGATGAAGAGGGTACTAGCTTTGAGCAGATTCGAGATAAACTCAGACAACAGTTGTTGTTGCAATATTTAGCTGACTCAAAAGCATCGATGAGCCAAATCGCTTCTGTACTGGGGTTTTCCGAGCAGTCAGCATTAAGCCGTGCTTGTAAAAATTGGTTTGGTGTAACACCGAGACAGCTAAAAAAGCTTCGCAGCGGTTTGCAATAAAAAAACCCGCATTTAGCGGGTTTTTACAGTATGAATGCTTTTAAGCATTTTCACGTGCAATAGCACGGTAGCCAATATCTGTACGATATTGCATACCAGTAAATGTAACTTGACCACAAACTTCTAAAGCATTGATTTGCGCTTCAAGTACAGTATCGCCAAGAGCTGTGACACATAAAACACGACCACCCGCAGTCAAGATGTGACCGTCAGCACTCATTGTTGTGCCCGCATGGAAGATTTTTGTGTTTTCAGGAGATTGACCAAGACCAGAGATTACGTCACCTTGACGAACAGTTTCTGGGTAGCCTTCTGCTGCAAGAACAATACCAATTGATTTGCGTTCATCCCATTCAGCTTCTGCTGGAAGATTACCTGCAATACCAGCTTCAACCAGATCGACCAATGATGATTTTAAACGCATCATAATCGGCTGAGTTTCAGGGTCACCAAAACGACAGTTGAACTCGATCACTTTTGGTTGACCTTGCTCATCAATCATCAAGCCTGCGTATAAGAAACCTGTATAAACGTGACCGTCTTTTTTCATACCTTCAACGGTAGGACGCATCACTTCATTCATGGTTTTTTCAAATACATCTGCAGTCACCACAGGAGCAGGAGAGTAAGCACCCATACCGCCCGTATTTGGACCTTGGTCGCCTTCAAAAATACGCTTATGGTCTTGAGATGTTGCCATTGGTAAGATGTTGTCGCCATCAATCATACAAATGAAAGACGCTTCTTCACCCGCAAGGAATTCTTCGATCACAACACGAGAACCAGCATCACCAAACTTGTTGCCCGCCAACATGTCATCAATCGCATCAAAAGCTTCTTGATTGGTCATGGCTACAATCACGCCTTTACCCGCAGCAAGACCATCGGCCTTGATCACGATTGGCGCGCAATTTTTTTCAACAAATGCTTTCGCTGCATCGACTTCAGTAAATACATCGTAGAACGCAGTAGGAATGTTGTGGCGTTTTAAGAAGTGCTTAGCAAAGGCTTTTGAGCCTTCTAACTGGGCAGCAAATTGAGTTGGGCCCCAAATTTGAAGCTCTGCCGCGCGACAAGCATCCACTACACCATTTACCAGCGGTGCTTCTGGACCCACAATAATCAAATCTACTGCATTATTTTTTGCAAAGTTGATAATTGCAGCATTGTCTAAAATGTTGAGTGCAACATTTTCACATTTGTTTTCTGTTGCAGTTCCTGCATTACCTGGTGCAACAAAAACTTTTGCAACTTTTTCATCTTGCGCGATTTTCCATGCCAATGCATGTTCACGACCGCCATTACCCAAAACTAAAATGTTCATCGGTTCATACTCCATGAATCGAAATGACATAAAGTCCTCAGCCTAAGAAGGAGAGGACTTTATGTAAGATTTAGAAATCTGTTTTAAACCACATGTATGACTTTGTCATTACGGTCTGCATCTATCACTTAGTGACGGAAGTGACGCATGCCCGTGAAGACCATCGCAATACCTGCTTCATCTGCAGCAGCAATGGTTTCTTCATCACGCATTGAACCACCTGGTTGGATAATACATTTAATGCCTGCTTTCGCTGCATTATCAATACCATCTCGGAATGGGAAGAATGCATCAGACGCCATTACAGCACCCTCAACCACTAAGCCTGCATGTTCCGCTTTAATTGCAGCAATACGCGCTGAGTTAACACGGCTCATTTGACCTGCGCCTACACCAATGGTTTGACGACCTTTAGCATAAACAATAGCATTTGATTTTACGTATTTCGCAACTTTCCATGCAAAGATCAAGTCATCAATCTCAGCATCCGTCGGTGCACGTTTCGTCACGACTTTTAAATCATCTTTGGTGATCATGCCTAAGTCTTGATCTTGAACCAATAAACCGCCATTGACGCGTTTATAGTCCAATTGTGGCGCACGCTCATCAAGTGCAGGTAATTCACCGCAAATGAGAACACGAACATTTTTCTTCACGCCAGTGACTTCAAGTACGCCTTCAGCAATGCTTGGAGCAATGATCACTTCCACAAACTGACGGTCAACAATCGCTTGTGCAGTTGCAACGTCTAATTCACGGTTAAATGCAATGATGCCGCCGAAAGCTGATTCAGGATCTGTTGCATAAGCCAAGTCATATGCCGCTTGAATACCATCTAAAGACACCGCAACGCCACATGGGTTTGCGTGTTTAACGATGACACAAGCAGGTTTTGCAAATGATTTCACACATTCAAGTGCGGCATCTGTATCTGCAATGTTGTTATAAGAAAGTTCTTTACCTTGCAGTTGTTTCGCTGTTGAAACAGAGGCTTCAGTTGCTGTACTTTCTACATAGAATGCTGCTGATTGATGCGGGTTTTCACCATAACGCAAGTCTTGAGCTTTATTTAATTGTGTATTGAAGGTACGTGCAAACTTGTCTGCTTGACCCTCTTCCTTGCCTACGCGAGCGCCTAGGTAAGAAGCAATCATGCCATCATACTGTGCTGTATGTTCAAATGCTTTAACGGCTAAGTCAAAACGAGTTTCGTAAGACAAAGCACCATTTGCTTTTAGCTCAGCAATAACAGTGTCATAGTCTGTAGCATTGACCACAATACCGACAGAAGCATGGTTTTTCGCAGCAGCACGCACCATGGTTGGGCCGCCGATGTCGATATTTTCAATCGCATCTGCAAGTGAGCAGTTCGGTTTAGCGACAGTTGCAGCAAATGGATAAAGGTTCACAACCACAAGATCGATCGCATCAATATTGTGTTCAGCCATCACAGCTTCGTCTAGACCGCGACGAGCTAAGATACCACCATGAATTTTCGGGTGTAGCGTTTTTACACGACCATCCATCATTTCTGGGAAACCCGTATGCTCTGAAACTTCAACTACAGCGATATTGTTGTCTTTTAACAACTTATATGTACCGCCAGTAGATAAAATTTCTACCCCTAGAGCAACAAGGTTTTGAGCGAACTCTACAATGCCAGTTTTATCGGAAACAGAGATTAAAGCGCGTTTAATGGTCATGATCTTCGTCACAGTTATCAAGAATTAAAACAAAAAGTCAAAAATAGCAGGTAAAAAAAATGCCCGCGGAAGCCGCAAGCATTTTATCATTTATTCACTCATTAAACCGTGAGCTTTTAACTTTTTACGTAAAGTTCCACGGTTAAGTCCTAGAATCTCCGCAGCACGTGTTTGGTTACCGCGGGTATATTCTAAAACTACAGATAGAAGAGGTTTCTCCATTTCTGCCAGCACCATGTCGTAGACCTGAGATGGTTGCTCGCCTTGCAGTTGTGCAAAATAGTGGCGAACTGCGCGATCTACGTGAATACGAAGAGCGACATCAGACTGTGCAGTAAAAATAGGAGATTTGCTATTCATGCGAAGTAATCCGAAAAATCTAAATATCACTTGGGTAAAGTGACATATATAAAGTGGTCTAAAATTAAAATGAACTTCGTTTTAGATCCTAAAACGACTAGTTCTAAAACTGTACATTTAGCATGCCACAATATCGCTAAGTTGGTCGAAATATAAGCGTAACAATAGTTAAATATTTGTTACCGACCTTTTTTAAACAAAAAAATCTGCTCAATACGCGATATTTCGATAACGCGCATTTTTGCTGATGTTCTATTTGTATTAAAAGACTGAGGAGATTGCAGCACTAAGCTTTTGTGGCGCGTATCATACCATTGTCTAAGAAAAAGTGAGCAAGAAAACTGCATTTTTTTTCACTTTTTTTACATTTTTTTTAAATTTTAGGGCTGGACTATTTCTAAACTGTAATGATTGAAGCTTTTACGGCTAACTGGCAGGCTAAATTTGAATTTGAACGGACTATTTTTAGGAATTCGTTTGATTCCAACGAGACTATCAATCAAATATTCATTTGCATGTAGTTGATAGGTTGAATCGACTTCACCATCCACTTTTAAAATGACCTTAAGATCTGGTAGGGGAAGACTGGTGTCATGATAATTGATCAGTTCACCTGAAAATTGAGTTTTCTGTGCGTCTACACGTTTTACTTTTAATTTATTAATGCTGATCAGACTATAACGTTCTTGTAGGCTGCTACAGTTCAGTACGAAACAAATTTTATTATAGGTTGCACCTAATGCGGGGCTGTTATTGAGGATATGTGGGTTAAACCATAAGTATTGGAAACACAATAAAGCCAATAAGCTGAAGTTAATCATACCCCAAAGCATATAGTACATCGGGCTTTTTTGCGGTTTCGCTGGATTGTTGTCTGCCAAATTCATGGCAGGATAATTACCAATCGGGTCGGTACTAAAATAGTTTAAATTGTTTAAATAGGTTTTGAGGTCAATGTTGGAGTGCTCAACTTTCAGGTTGAAAATATCAAGTAAATTTGATGTCGACATTGAAAGCGCAGCAGATTGTGATAAATCAAAATGAATGCTGTCTACACGAGGAGAGGAAAATGCTGAATTTGAAGACATGCTCATGTCATTCTGATTCGCTGATTTTTTCTCACCTGTGTCAAAAGTATGACCCGTGGTTAAATGCGAGAGCGCATTAAAGGTCATCGAACACTTTGGGCAACAAACCATACCTTGCGCAACAGTGAGTTGCGCAACACTTACTTTGTAGA
This sequence comes from Acinetobacter sp. SwsAc2, assembly GCF_013391465.1. Classification (NCBI taxonomy): domain Bacteria; kingdom Pseudomonadati; phylum Pseudomonadota; class Gammaproteobacteria; order Moraxellales; family Moraxellaceae; genus Acinetobacter; species Acinetobacter sp. SwsAc2. Next base: position 24,095 of record NZ_JACBEZ010000005.1, read on the forward strand.
TGGTTAGGCATTTAGGGCAAGAGGTTTGTTTGTCGCTCATAGTGTATTAAGAGTTCATTTAAAGGGTGTGGCGTTTACCCGAGATTCGGCACCAGTTTTCATCACGTTTCTCGACCTCTAATATATCAAAAAACTCAGAATAAACACTAGAAACATCAGAAACTTGCTCTTCAATTACACCTGCAAGTGCGAACTCTCCCTCAGATTTGACCAAAGTTGCGAATTCCGGCGCTAACATCATAAGCGGGCCTGCCAAAATATTTGCAACAAAGACATCTGCTTTTTGGTCAGCCAGCTCTAAATTGAACTCGTCTGGTAAGCCGACATAAAGGTTCTCAGCCACGCCATTGAGCGCCGCATTTTGTTCAGTGGCTAAAATTGCTTGTGGATCAATATCTGTGGCATAGACTTTTTTTGCACCAAGGAGTAGAGCAGCAACACCTAAAATACCTGAACCGCAACCATAGTCGATCACGATTTTATCTTTAACATCAGTTTTACCTAACCACTGCAGGCAAAGAAAAGTAGATGCATGGTTCCCCGTACCAAACGCTAAGCCTGGATCAAGTTTAATGTTGACTGCATCTGGTTCTGGTGCTTCCATCCATTCAGGAACGATCCAGTATTTGTCAGCAATTTGAATTGGTTCGTAGGCATCCATCCATGTACGTTCCCATTCTTGGTCTTCAAGAAATTCGCTACGCATCGGTGCATCAGGCATTTGAGTGCGAATAAACGTTTCTAATGCATTGACATCAATTTCTTCGTCGTCTTCTTGCGCATAGATACCTGTCACAATGACTTTATTCCAAAGTGGCGTTTCACCTGGAAGTGGTTCAAGTAAGTCTTGGTTTTCTGCATCATCTAATGTGACACTGACTGCACCCAAAGATTCTAAAAGGGTTTCAGTAAAATCGACTTGCGCTTGATCAACCGTAATATGAATTTGTAACCACTTCACAGGAATAACCTAATATTTATGTATAAATAAATATTGTAGCGGAACGGGGGGCAGTTCGACAGCATTCCTCAAAATAAAAAAGGATGCCGCAGCATCCTTAGACCTACATGTGTTCTAGGCTTGTTCTGTGCTGGTTTGAACCGATGGGTCATAACGGTTGAGTAATGTCCCAAAGATGGCAGCAAAGATATACATAAAAATAGAATAGACCGCTGCAGGCATGGCAATGGTGGTACTGGCCATCACGGTGAGTGCAATGGTCATGGCAAGGGTGCTGTTATGAATGCCAATTTCAAAGGCACAAGCCCGTGCTTGAGCACTGTTGATCCCCAGTAGTCTCGGTACAAAATAACCAATCATTAAACTACAAATACAGAAAATGACGGTGGCTAAACCGACCTGAGTCAGATACTCCAGAATATGTGCGCGTTCTTTGGCTATTGCTCCAACAATGATTAAGACCAAAAATACAACAGAAAAAATACGCAATGGCTTATTCAGCTTCTTGGTAAAAGAAGGTGCATAGTGGCGAATCAACATACCAATACAGACGGGGATAAGAATAATCGAGAATACCTGCAAGATTTTACTAAACTGCATACTGACGTGTTGTCCATCCTGCATAAAGTACTGAATGGCAAAGTTGACAATTAGCGGCAAGGTAAACGCTGCAATAACGGAGTTAATGGCTGTTAAGGTAATATTGAGCGCAATATCACCTTTAAACAAATAGCTAAATAAGTTTGCAGTACTACCACCTGGAGAAGCTGCTAAGAGCATTAAGCCGACGGCAAGCAGTGGCGGTAAGTTGAGTACTTTGCAAATTACAAAGGCAATCCCAACAAGAAGTACCAACTGACAAAATAAAGCAACCAATACTGCTTTGGGATGTTTGCTGACGCGTGCAAAATCCTTCGGGGTTAACTCTAAGCCCAAACCAATCATGATGATGGCAAGAGCTAGGGGTAACATAATCGTTATCATTCCTGAGTCCATAGGTGTATATTCTCCTTAAAATTATATAAATCATGACCGTGAAATTATTCAGCTGCGGTCTCTTTCTTCAAAAATAAACTGTCATTTCTTCGCGAGATTAATAAGCCTAATAACGCAGCAAATACAAACATGAAAATAGAATAAATACCGGCAGGAATGGCCATGGCGGTGTTGCCTAAGACTGACAAGGCAACCGTGATGGCAAGTGCGGTGTTGTGAATGGTGATCTCAAAAGAGCAGGTTAAGGCTTGTTTTTCTGGAATATTGGCCAGATGTGGCACAAAAAAACCAATAAACATGCTACAGAAGCAGAATAAGGCTACGGCTGGCCCAATCTCAAACACATATTCAACAAAATTATGTCGCTCTAAGTACAGTGCGAGAAAAAAGATAAAAAGAAGACAGCTTGCAGACAAAATACGCATTGGGCGGTTTAATCTGTCGGCAAGTTTTGGAAAGTAATAACGTAAAAACATGCCCATACTGACTGGAAGTAAAGTGATGAAAAAAACTTTCATCATTTTCATGGCGGGCATGTCAACGGGTTGTGATGTTTGTAGAAAGTACATCAGTGAAAAATTAATAATAAAAGGAAGGGTCAGTGTTGAAATGATGGAGTTCGTGGCTGTAAGAGTAATGTTGAGCGCAACATCACCTTTAAATAAATAGGTCAATAGGTTTGATGTTGGCCCACCTGGTGAGGCTGCAACGAGCATCAAACCAATCGCGAAAATAGGCGCTAAATTTAAAAATTGGCAAATGAGGAACGCAATGCCCACCAGCAGTACCAACTGTGAAAATAACGCGATGAAAATGACTTTGGGATGCAGTGTGAGGCGATAAAAATCAGCTGGGCGTAGGTGTAAACCAAGACCCATCATCATCAAGGCCAAAGTCAAAGGCAAAAAAACTGTAAACAATTCCGAATCCATGGAATCCCTTTTTTATTCGTTTTTATCTTTTGTGTTTTTGAGTGTATACAGAATTCAATAATTTACAAGGTAGAAAAAAGGGTAAAAAATGGACTATTTTTCACCCTTAATACAGCATGAGCTTTAAGTTGTTTTGATTACATTCTTGGTTTAGGTGCTACAAAACCAAGGGCACATTTGCCTTTGATTTCTTTACCTTCGATATTGATTGATGTCGTTTTTGAGTCGCCTTGGCAAATGCTGGCTAACTCAGCTTCATCACCATGAATATTGGCATTTTTTGAGCTTGGGAAAAATTGAGGTTCACAGGTACCATTCCAAATAATACCTCGATAGGCAAAACTAACCGCTGTTCCTTGTGACTTGCCTTTACAGACTTGTTGATAACGTTGACTATCATAGACCTTTTCAACTTTGTCGTTGGCTGATACAAAAGGCGAAAAAAATAAACCGCAGAGAATGGATGAAAAAAGAATCTTCTTATTCATAATGCTTACCTTTGGTTGTTGTATGATCAACTTATAGGATAAAAAATGATCAAATTAATACAAGGCTTTTCAGGTAACAAAACGCATCCTTTGTTGAGTTTTTGCTACTGCTCTGCAAGTAAAATTACATAAACCTAGCGCTGGTGCAGTAAGCACAGCACCGCATATACAATAAATTCCACGGAATCTGTGAACTTACAATCGAAAATTTGCTATAATCTTTCGTTATCATTTTTTAATCTCCTTTACCACTATGCATTATCCTAAAGTTTACGATGTCATTGTTATCGGCGGCGGTCACGCAGGTACAGAAGCAGCATTGGCTGCGGCACGTATGGGGCGACAGACTTTACTCTTAACTCATAATATTGAGACTTTAGGGCAGATGAGCTGTAATCCAGCAATAGGTGGTATTGGTAAATCGCATTTGGTGCGTGAAATTGATGCCTTGGGCGGTGCAATGGCATTGGCTGCCGATAAAGGTGGTATTCAGTTCCGTATCCTAAACTCACGTAAAGGTGCAGCCGTTCGTGCAACACGTGCTCAGGCAGACCGTATTCGCTATAAAGCCGCGATTCGTGACACTTTAGAAAACCAAGCAAATCTCGATATTTTCCAACAAGCCGCAGACGACCTGATTGTTGAGGGTGATACTGTAAAGGGCGTTGTAACTCAAACGGGTATTCGCTTTGATGCGAAAACAGTTGTACTCACCGCAGGGACGTTCTTGGGTGGTGTAATCCACGTTGGTCTTGAAAAATCAAGTGGCGGCCGTGCAGGTGATCCACCTTCAATTTCACTGGCACACCGTTTACGTGAATTGAATTTGCCAGTGGGTCGTTTAAAGACAGGTACGCCACCACGTATTGATGCGCGTTCGGTTGATTTTTCTGTGATGATTCCACAGCCGGGTGACTTCCCATCACCGACGATGTCATTCATGGGTGATGCATCTATGCACCCTGAACAAGTGAATTGTTATATTACCCATACCAATGAAAAAACCCATGACATCATCCGCGGCGGTTTAGACCGTTCACCGATGTACACTGGTGTTATTGAAGGTGTGGGGCCACGTTACTGCCCATCCATTGAAGACAAAATTCACCGTTTTGCCGATAAAGACTCACACCAAGTATTCTTAGAGCCTGAAGGTCTAGATACACATGAGCTTTATCCAAATGGTATTTCAACTTCACTTCCGTTTGATGTGCAGTTTGAGCTGGTTCGTTCAATTCGCGGGATGGAAAATGCGCACATTTTACGTCCGGGCTATGCTATCGAGTACGATTATTTCAACCCGCAAGCATTGAAGTTTACTTTAGAAACCAAAGCCATTAATAACTTGTACTTTGCTGGTCAAATTAATGGTACGACAGGTTATGAAGAGGCAGGTGCACAAGGCTTGCTTGCAGGCTTAAACGCTGCGCGTCGTGCGTGGGATCAAGAGCAATGGACACCAAAACGTGATGAAGCCTATATGGGTGTATTGGTAGATGACTTGATTACGCTCGGTACGAAAGAACCGTACCGTATGTTTACTTCACGTGCCGAATATCGTTTGATGCTACGTGAAGACAATGCGGATCAACGTTTAACGCCAGTGGGTCGTGAAATGGGCTTGGTGGATGATGTGCGTTGGGCAGCTTACTGTGAAAAAATGGAAGCCGTTGAACAAGAAACTGGTCGCTTACAACACCTTTGGGCTGCACCAAATAACCCGATGGGTAAAAAGTTTGTCGAAATGACAGGTGCGGATTTATCGAAAGAGTGTTCTGCGATTGATTTGTTAAAACGTCCGAATATTTCATTTGCTCAAATTGCGGAACTCACACGTTCAGAAGTGTCTGCACAAGTGGGCGATCAAATTGAAATCGCGGTGAAATATGCAGGTTATATTAACCGTCAGCATGAAGACGTTGCGCAAATGAAGCGTTTGGAAGAAACTAAAATTCCAGCCGATTTTAATTATGATGTTGTTTCAGGTTTATCTCGTGAAATTACTTTAAAATTGAAAGATGTACGTCCTGAGACATTGGCTCAAGCAAATCGTATTCCGGGGGTAACACCTGCAGCAGTGCAATTGATCATGATTACGATCCGTAAAAATGCACAAGCGAAAAAATCTGCTTAATATTTGAAAGTTATTGAAAAAGTCCGCTTTATGCGGGCTTTTTTTTGGGTAAAATCTGCGCAGGGGTAATATACAATAAAAAATAAGGTGAATTATGTCATTACATTATAAAAGTGGAGAAGATATTCGCGCGGGTGATGTGGTTATCTGGCTCAATCAAAGTGGTGAGTTTTATCAATTTGATCAAGCTATTATGAAAGTTTGGGAGGTTGCTAAAACCAATGATGGAGAACTTGTTGGGGTAAATTTAATGCCACCAGAAGCTGAATCTCCTATGCAGATGCTGAGAGCATTGGTTCGACCCGAAGATCCTGAGCCATCTTCTGACATTGTGAAAATGAAAGATGTTCCGGGACTCTATACCATTACACGATGGTTTCTACCCATTGAGCAAGTATCTAAAAGTTTGGGATTGATTGAACGTATTGAGTATTTCTCTGAGCATGAAACCGGACATGGAGCGTTAATCCTTCAATTAATTAGAGATAAAACCGAGCAATATCGGGGTATTTATCAATATTATTTGGCAGATAAAGCCTATCAAGAGCGTGAGTTTCAGCTCTATATTGATTTACTACGTCAATCTGCTCAGTCGGGTTATAGCCCTGCGATGTGTCAGTTAGCGCAGCAATTATTCATAGGCGGAATTTTACAAAAAAGTCTGGAAGGAAGTTTTAACTGGTATCGAGAAGCCGCGTCCAAAATGGATAGCATTGCGCTATATCAGCTGGCGGGATGTTATGCACGAGGTCAAGGCACTGAACAAGATTTACAAAAAAGTTTGCAGCTCTTGGAACAATCATCTGAACAGGGGTGTTGGGCAGCCACATTGGGGTTGGCGGCTTATTATCGTTTTGGCTGGTTAACGTGTTTCTTGGTCAATTCAGTTTATCCAAATTATGGTGTGGTGAGCGAACATGTGATTCACTTGGCACGAGCATTCTATTTGTATCATCGAATTGCATCACAAGCACCTGAAACTGAAAAAGGTGTTTTGGCAAATGTTTATTATCATTTAGGCTGGATGCATCAAGATGGTATTGGGACTCAACAAGACTACGAACAATGTGTCTATTGGTATCAAAAATCTGCCGATCTGGGTAATCCCGTTGCGATCAATAATTTAGCGGATAAGTATGAGCATGGTTTAGGTGTACCACTTGATTTAGATATGGCAATTGGACTGTATCAACAAGTAGCAGGTCAGGTCATAGCGGCAGATTTAAGTTTGGGTCGTATGTATTTAGAAGGACGAGGTGTTGAGCAAGACTTCGAATTGGCTCGAAAACATTTAAATGTCGTACTGGATGCGCGTATCAGTGGGATAGATGAGATGCAGGCAGAAGCAATGCAATTAATAGCATCCTTTACTGAAGAAAGTCCACTGCAACAGGCTCAACATGTTCTCAAAAATGCACGGGACTACTCAATTGATCAGGTTAATGAACAAATCCGAAAGATTGATTCATTTCTGCATATGGATGAATCCAAACAACTATTCTTCAAACTATTTTTATTGAATGCCCAAAAAGGTGAGGCATCTTCACAGTACCAAGTGGGTTATTGGTATTTAAATGGCTTGTACACTGAGAAAAATTTGGAAGAAGCCGTGTATTGGATTCAAAAAGCGGCTGATCAGAAAGACCAATATGCGGAATGTAAAATTGGTTATTTGTATGAAAAAGGGCTCTATTTTAATGCAGATTTAGACGTCGCACAAAAATGGTATGAGCGCTCATTACGAAAACCTTGTACATCGTATACGCCTGAATATATCGGAGAACAGTTGAATCCTGAATATTTTAAAATGTATGACAGAATCAATAATGAAGCACTCAAGGGATTGGTGCGTATTGAAGAAAAGCGGCCTAAACGTAGCAAGTGGCAATTTTGGAAGAAATAAACGCGGATGATTTGTAACGATTGCTGATGAGGGCGGTTTTTGAGATCGGCATTTGGAAATGCAGAAGGCTAATCATAAGCCTGCTGACCATAAGGCTGGCTTTTTGTTTTGGCAGATAAACAAAGCAAAATAGTTGTTTAAGATAAAAACAGATAAAAATAGCCAATCATGTTATTTCACAAAAGTATCGCCATCTTTTAAATTGATTTTACGTTCTTAACATGAGGTCAACACCATGACGATGAAATCGATCCGTTTTAACAGTGGAGAACTTGCATGCCAATGCTAGTTTGTATCAATCACCAAAAACAGCGCACTTATCTTGGTTTAGGGGAGGCATTAAACCAAGATGAGCAATGAAAACGACAAACGCAAGCAATTCAAATATCTAATACCAAAAAGACTATAAAGCCCCGAATACTTGGGGCTTTTTTTATTTTAGTCGGTGATGGTCTGATTAACTGCATCACGAACTTCTTTGGGTTCAATGTGACTAATTTTATGCCCAAAACTACGTAACCACCACACCAGTTGATTGGTAAAAGGGACGGTCGCATGAACCAAGATTTGCCCATTTCTAAGCGGTTCTAAAACCTGATTGGTACTGAGTTTGGTTTCCTCCAAATACAGCGCATCTATTTCAGTCATAGTCAGGGTAAGTGCAACGGTTTCTGTAGGTTTTGAAAAGTCTACACGGAAACCTAATGCACCAGATTCGATATATTCATCGATATCAAAATTGACTGGGTGTAATGCACGAGTGTTTAAAACCGTCGCTGATTTGAAACGGTGCAGTGCAAAGGTTTGAATATCAGTTTTGTCGTGGCGGGTACAAATCAGATAAATAATTGCACCTTTTTGAACCAGTGCCAGCGGGTTGAGGGTATAGGTTTTTGCTTCAGCCGCTTGGTTTAAGCCTTGATAAACGCATTCCAGCTGTTTGTCTTGGAGTAGTCCTTCATAGATGGCTTGCTGTGCTGTTTTCTCCACAATCGGGGGAATCAGCGGTTGTGTCGCAGGGACAATGCGTACGCGGTTAATCCATTGGCGTACATTATTTTGGGTAGAGAGGCTACGACGTGCTAAGTCAAACCATGGATTCATTTCTTCAATTAAGCTTGGAGGAAGAAGATGTTTAAGGTGTTCTTCAACCATCATAAACGTCACCGCTTGAGAGCTGGTCATGTGCGGTAAGCTTTGAATCGGAGCATCAGAACGCCAACGCCAACCTTGAGGCACAGCCCCATTGTTTTCAATCGGGAAGCGTTGAGAGATTTGGTTTAAATCACGTTGAATAGTTCGCAAAGTAATGTCGATTCCTTCACGTTGTAAAATCTCTTGCAGCTCTCGAGTGCCCATCCATTTTCCAGTGGAAAGACGAGACAAAATTTGCCATTGGCGATAGAGACTATTGGACGTTTCTTTTTCTTGTATAGACATAGTTTAATAAAATTTAGGAGTCGAAAATACTTACTTGAATGTGAACACAATAAGAAAACTCATTCGTTTAAGCAAGCTTTGCTTGAACTTTTTCAGTTATATTTTTTGACACAACTTAATGCGAAATAGAATTGAAGCAATGCGTTTTTTATCGATTAATAAACAAAGCATCTTTAGAAATCCATGGCATAGATATTGCTACGTATGGGTTATATATCGATAACAATTGAGAGGTTTGTATGTTTAAAGAAGATAAAGATACAAATGTAAATACGATGTTGGACGGATATAAGCTTAACTCTCCTGTATTAAATCCGATTCACTCTCATGATCGTCTATCGAGCCAGTCTGTTGGATTGTTTCATCAAATGACCTCGAATTTCTTTAATGAAATGACAGATGACCAAGCGATGTCGGGTGAGGCTTGTGCGCGTATTGAGCACTGGTTGTCACAGCATAGTGTAGAAGAACTCGAAGAACTAAACCAAATTGCCAAACAGCATTTTTTATATGAAGGTATTACGTTTACTGTATATGGTGAATCTGAGGGCATTGAGCGCACCATTCCTTATGATTTAATTCCACGTGTGATCGCTAAACAACAATGGAATAAAATCTCCCTTGGCTCTGCACAACGTGTACGGGCTTTAAATCTATTTTTACATGATATTTACCATCAACAAGACATTCTCAAAGCGAAAATTATTCCAGAACTGCAAGTGTTGACGCATGAGGCTTATCAACCGCATATGTATGAGCACCGTTTAAAAGGTCAGATTTATAGCCAAATTAGTGGAATTGATATTATCCGGGATGGGCAGGGTGAGTTTTATGTGCTCGAAGATAATTTAAGAACGCCGTCGGGCGTGTCTTATATGCTTGAAAGTCGTAAGATTAGTGAAAAACTCATGCCTGATTTGATGCAGAAGAACCATATTTTAGGCATCGAACAATACCCACAATTACTCAAAGAAATCTTGGCTGAAAATGCTTATGTCGATCAGCCTTTCATCGTGGTGTTGACACCGGGACGTTTTAATAGTGCCTATTATGAACATGCTTTTTTAGCCCGTGAAATGGATGTGCCTTTGGTGACATCGCGTGATTTGTTTGTAGAGCATGATAAGGTCTATGTCAAAACCATTCGTGGCCGTCAACGAGTAGATGTAATTTACCGCCGTTTGGATGATGCATACCTTGATCCGCTGTGTTTTATGCCGAATAGCACTTTAGGTGTTGCAGGGTTGATGTCGGCTTATTTGAGTCATAACGTGGTTATTGCGAATGCACCAGGCACAGGAGTTGCTGATGATAAGTCGATTTATCCTTATGTCGATAAAATGATTCAGTTTTATTTAGGTGAAAAACCTATCTTAAAAAATGTTCCGACATATCAATGCTGTAACAAGCAAGATTTGGCTTATGTACTCGAGAACCTTGAGCAGTTAGTGGTCAAAGAGGCGCAAGGTTCGGGTGGGTATGGTATGCTGATTGGACCGCAAGCCTGTAAAAGCCAAATTGAGCAATTTAGAGATAAGCTCATGGCGACGCCGCATTTATATATTGCCCAGCCCACATTAGAACTTTCTGTCAGTCCAACCATGACTGAATCGGGTGTGTCTGAGCGTCATATTGACCTTAGACCGTTTGTGCTCAGTTCACCGTATCGTACCGAAATTGTCCCTGGTGGTTTAACACGTGTTGCGATGGAAGAAGGTTCGTTGGTGGTCAACTCATCCCAAGGAGGAGGAATTAAAGACACTTGGGTCGTGGAAAACTTACATTCATAAAATAAACAAATATGAGGGTAGAACTATGATTTTATTAAGCACCAATGCTGAAAATATTTTTTGGTTAGGGCGTTATTTAACACGTACTCAATATTTGTGTGCTCAGTTTCCGTTTACCCAAGATCAGCCTGCAATGGATTATGCGCATGCATTTTGTTTGCCTGCTTTTGATGCGTGCTCACTGAATGAGCTGATTTTAAACCCAAACAATCCTGCTTCATTTAACCAGCAATTTCAAAGTGCTAAGAGTAATGTACAAGACTTGCGCGGGATTTTATCTGCAAAGGCCTATGCGGAACTGAATCAATTTATCAAAAATGCCACTGAAAACACCGCCTATATTTGTGATGTGGTTGGAGAGTGTCAGGATGTACTTGAGTCTGAAGCCAGTGATGTCTTTTTATTCTTTAGTTTGGGGCAAATGATTGAGCAGCTCGACCGTCAAATCCGCCTGAAACAAGATGCACAAAATACTTTAGTTGAAATAGAAAACATCGTCATGTTGTTAAAAGAAATGGGCTGGCTAAATTTGGCACAGGCTTGGCTAGAGCTCAAATCACAACCTGATGCGATGAATTTTTATCATTTTAGTGACTATATTCAACAATTGTTTGAGGTTGATGTATGAAACTTATGATCAATCACCAAACGCATTATCAATATAGTGAATTGGCGCTGAATAGCATTCAATATATCAAAATGACACCCACGAATAATTCACACCAAAAGGTATGTCATTGGCATGTGAGTGTGCCGGGGGAACGCGAAGAAAAACGGGATGCCTTCCACAATATTTGGATTACCAGTTCGCAACGTGAAGCCTATCAACAGCTGACCATAATGGCGCAGGGCATTGTTGAAATCAATAGCTTGGCAGAACATGGCATACAAGATCGGCTGAATCCCAATTTATTTTTACAGCCGACGCTCAATACCCAGTGCAATGCCGAAATGAAGGCATTTGCACATCAGTATGTGCCTGAGCTGAATCGGGAAAATTTGATGAAACTGTCAGAAGCAGTTTTAGCGCATATTCCTTATGTACCTGCCGAAACCTCGGTGCTCACTTCGGCAATCGATGCATTCAATGGGCAGCAAGGCGTATGTCAGGACCATAGTCATGTTTTTATTGCCATGTGTAAGCATCTTGGCTTACCGGTACGTTATGTATCGGGGTATTTGCATGTGCCTGAAACTTCACACCTCGCCAGTCACGCGTGGGCCGAGGTGTATATTGATGATGCATGGTATTGTTTTGATACCAGTAATCAATTGTTCAAACCACAGTCACATATTTATGTGGCCATTGGGCGCGATTATTGGGATGTGGCTCCCGTTCGTGGCGTACGTGAAAAAGGTGGGGTGGAATCGATGCATTCCATGGTACAAGTTTTAAGTTGTTAAGGTTTAGCTGAAAAAGGATGTTCTATGACCTATTGTTGTGCACTTCGTCTGCAAGATGGTTTGGTTTTTATAAGTGATACGCGTACGAATGCAGGTGTAGACCATATATCCGTGTTTAGGAAACTATATACCTTTGGTGTGGAGGGTGAACGCTTTATTGCGATTCAAACCTCAGGAAACTTAGCAACAACTCAAGCAGTGATTGGACATTTAAAAAATCATCTGGAGTTAAGCCAAGAACCGAATTTATATAGTGTCAATACCATGTTCGAAGCGGCTGAGTTGGTTGGACATACTTTGAAAAAAGTCTTGGCGGATATGGCACCAGACACGCAAGAACAAAGTAATTACTACTGTAGCTTATTGGTCGGTGGGCAAATTAAAGGGGCAGAAATGCAACTTTATAATATTTATCCGCAGGGGAATTTTATTTGTGCGACCAAAGATACGCCGTATTTTCAAATTGGTGAAAGTAAATATGGAAAGCCGATTCTAGATCGTGCATTACGGTATGACATGCCCTTAGATGAAGCGGTGAAGTGTAGTTTGATTTCTTTTGATTCAACCTTACGTTCCAATGTTTCTGTCGGATTGCCCTTAGATGCTTTAGTATATACGAAAGATAGTTTACATATTCCAGTGGGTAAGCGGATTGATGAAGAAGATCCGTATTTTTCAAGCATTAGTAAGCAATGGTCAGATACCTTAAGAAAAGGATTGCAAGAATTGGCAAAGCCGACGGATGACTATTTAGTATAAACGTGTTAGATGCTAAAAATAATGAAATCAATCAATTGGGGAAGTCTATGCGGCAAATTTGCTATGCAAGTACTTCAACTTCGGATCATGTACAGCTTCTTCAAGATGTTCGGGACATTTTAAGCGAAGCATGTGATTTTAATACAGTACATAATATTTCAGGCGTTCTTTATTATGCTGATCAGCATTATTTCCAGTGCTTAGAAGGGGATGAAGCTGCTTTAGAATTATTAATGTCGAAATTATTGAAAGACCCTAGACATAAAGATATTAAAGTCTTTGAGGCGAAAACGATTCACGCGGCACATTTTAGAGCTTGGGGCATGAAGTATGTGCAACGTATGAGTAGCGTACATACCAAAATGCGTGAGATGGGTTTTGCAAAATTTGAACCGCAGAGTATGAGTCAACAACAAATTGATCAGTTGTTACAAGACCTTTACGATGCCCAGTCTGATGAGAGTTTGTGTTGAAAAAAGCCCAAGTAGAACTTGGGCTTTTTTTGTTAGATTTGCTTACGTATAGGGCGATTACTTAACCGGCAAAGTAGCTCATAACCAATGGTTCCATTGGCTTCCGCAACATCGTCAACTAAGCGGTTTTCACCCCAGAGCTCAACCTTTGTACCGAGTTTGGCGTTTAAACCCGTCACATCGATCGCAATCATGTCCATTGCTACTCGGCCCACAACAGCTACTGCCTGACCATTTATAGCAACATAGTTTTGCTTTGGAAATGCACGTGGATAGCCATCTCCATAACCAATCGAAACAATGGCCAGTTCAGTTTCTTGGTTGGCGACAAAATGTGAACCATAGCCGACACCTTCACCTGCTTGAATGGTATTTAATGCAATAATTTCCGCAGTGAAGGTCATAACTGGCTTTAAGTCCAAGTCGTGTGCATTTTTATTGGCAAAAGGTGATGCACCGTAAAGCATGATACCGGGACGAACAAAATCAAAATTAAGTTCTGGCCATTTAAAAATAGCAGCTGAGTTACAACATGAGGCTAAAATTGGTGAACACGCTTCTTTGATGTGTAGAAATTGCGCACGTTGCTGCTCATTGAGTGGGTGATCCGCATCGGCATTGGCAAAGTGCATTGCCAGGACACATGTAAAGCCTTCTGCTTTTAAAGTGTTGATGACATTAATGATTTCAGCAACTTTAAAGCCTAAACGGTTCATACCGCTATTGAGTTTTACCCATACTTTAAGCTTTTGTGCGATATACGCGGTTTTATGTGCGAGTAACCAATCGACTTGCTGTGGATGGTGAATTACGCATTCAAGCTTTTGTTCGATGACACTCGACATTTCATCGGCCGAGAAAACCCCTTCAATTAGGGTAATCGGTTGCTCAAAACCGAGTGCACGAATTTCCAGTGCTTCTTCTAAACAGGCGACGCCAAAGGCATCGGTTTCACTTAAGGCTGCTAAACAGTCTTTGACTCCGTGTCCATAAGCATTGGCTTTGACCATGCTGACGATTTTCGCGTTTGGGGCAAGTTGTTTGACACGGTTTAAATTATATTGCAGCGCTTGGCTATCAATATAAACTGTTGCTTGACGCACCCTAATTACTCCTACAGGGTCATGGAAGGGCGACGATGAGGTTTTAATTATTCCTCATCATCGTACTGAGCATAAAACTCAGGGGATAAGTTACTAAAGCGGGTGTATTGGCCTTCGAAAGCAAGTCGAACGGTACCAATAGGGCCGTTACGCTGTTTGCCAATAATAATTTCGGCAGTGCCCGCTTCTTTGGACTCTTTGTTATAGACTTCGTCACGGTAAATAAACATGATCAAGTCGGCGTCCTGCTCGATCGCACCGGATTCACGTAAGTCTGACATCACGGGACGTTTGTTGGGACGATTCTCGAGGGAACGGTTAAGCTGCGATAGTGCAATTACAGGGCACATCATTTCTTTGGCAAGAGCTTTTAAGCTTCGTGAAATTTCTGAAATCTCACCGACACGGTTATCACCCATACCTGGTACTTTCATCAGCTGTAAGTAATCGACCATGATGCAGCCGAGTTTACCATCGTGCTGTTTGGCAATACGACGTGCGCGAGCACGAACTTCTGTAGGTGGAAGAGCAGAGGAGTCGTCGATATAGAGCTTTTTCTCTTGCAGTTGCAAAATGGTGCCGGTAACTTTTGACCATTCATCACCATCGAGTTTACCTGAACGTAAATGTCCCTGATGGACTTTCCCGTAAGATGAAATCAAACGCATGGCAATGGAGTCGGCTGGCATCTCCATAGAGTAAACCAAGGCAGGTAAGTCATTATTAAACAGCACGCTTTCAACCAAATTCATGGCAAAGGTAGTTTTACCCATCGATGGGCGCGCTGCAACAATAATCAAATCACCTGCTTGCATGCCCGAGGTTTTATTGTCGAGTTCAAGAAAGCCTGTGGTTAAGCCTGTAATGCTGCCTTCCATTTGTGACAATTCATTCAGCTTATCAAAGACATCGGCCACAACTGTATTGATGGCTTTAGGCCCTTGAGCTTTGGCGTTGTTATTGTGTTGTTCTGCCAAGGAGAAAATATTGGTTTCGGCCAAATCTAAAATTTCACTGACGTTACGACCTTTGGTGTCATAGGCATTTTGTAAAATTTCAGAGCTGACCTTAATCATGCTACGCAAAGTTGAAAATTCTTTGATCTTGGTGGCATAAGTTTCCATGTTATAGAAACTAGACGGGGAGTCTGCCATCAATTGCATCAGGTACTCTTCACCACCAACCGCATCGAGTAGGTTTTGTGTGGTGAGCCAGTCATGGACTAAAACTGCATCATAGGGTGAGCTGTCTTTGGAGAGTTGCGCAATCGCACGAAAAATATATTTATGGCGCGTCGCATAAAAGTCATTTTCAGTCAGTACATCGCCAACTTGTTCAAAGGATTCAGCAACCGTCATTAAAGCGGCAAGTACGGCTTGTTCCAATGCTAAGTTATGCGGAGGTGTACGGAATTCTTTCAGTTGCCCTGACTCATTCGGTTTATTGTCTTGTTTCGATGAGCTCTTTTGAGCAGTGGCATTCGCCTGTGACATATAACGCCCTGATTTTTAATACAGTAAGAGGGATAACTTAAGATAAATTTCACTGTAAATTTGGAAAAAATTACAGTCATTTAACTCTATGCACTTTATCAAAAAATGCAGCTGCTGTGTGCTGAATTCAAGGCTTATGGATAAAACCCATAATATTCAAATTTGGCATTTTGCGGGGCAGGCTGATGAAGTTTTAAGCTGAGCGAAGAAACTACTTTTTCATAGAGATAAAAAAAGAGCATGCAAAAGCATGCTCTTTTTTCTGCAAGAAATTACTCAGATACGATAGTAACGAGAACTTCAGCAACAACATCATGGTGCAATTGGATTGCGATGTTGAATTCGCCAGTGTGACGAAGTGCACCGTTCGGTAAACGAACTTCTGCACGGTCAACTTCAAGACCAGCATTTGTTAACGCGTCAGCGATATCACGAGTACCGATAGAACCGAATAGTTTACCTTCGTCACCAGCTTTCGCAGTGATTACGATGTTAACTTCGTCTAATTGGCTAGCACGTGCTTGAGCAGCAGCTAAAACATCAGCTTCAGCTTTCTCAAGTTCAGCGCGACGAGCTTCAAAAGCAGCAGTGTTAGCTTCAGTAGCAGCTACTGCTTGACCTTGAGGGATAAGGTAGTTGCGGCCGTAACCAGCTTTAACTGAAACTTTATCGCCTAATTTACCAAGGTTTTTAATGCGTTGTAATAAGATAATATCCACAGCTCAACCTCACTTATGATTGTCAGTGTAAGGGATCAAAGACAAGTAGCGAGCTTGTTTAATAGCAAGCGCTAATTGACGTTGGTAACGAGCTTTAGTACCTGTAATACGGCTAGGAACAATCTTGCCGTTTTCAGTGATGTACTGTTTTAAAGTGTCGATATCTTTGTAGTCGATGTACGTAACGTTCTCAGCTGTAAAGCGGCAGAACTTGCGACGACGGTAAAAACGTGCCATTGATGTTCTCCTTATGCTTCAGCAGAGTCTTGAGCTTGTTGTGCTTCTTCACGTTGAGCTTTACGCGCACGTTTTTCTTCAGCACTCTTAGCCAATAGTGACTCTTCAGTGATAGCGTTCTCACGACGGATGATAAGGCTACGAATAATTGCATCGTTGTAACGGAACAATTCTTCTAACTCATCAAGAGTAGTTTGACCACACTCAACATTCATAAGAATGTAGTGAGCTTTGTGGATCTTGTTGATTGGGTAAGCCAATTGACGACGGCCCCAGTCTTCAAGACGGTGAATTTGACCTTCAGCTTCTTTGATGTGAGTTAGGTAGCGTTCTACCATACCAACGACTTGATCGCTTTGATCAGGGTGTACTAAAAGTACGATTTCGTAATGACGCATTGTCAGCTCCTTACGGTTTAAACAGCCCCTAACAAAAAGTTGTTAGAAGCAAGGAGTCACAACCTAGGTTGTGTCGCATTAGATGCGAAGGGGGAATTTTAGAGACTTTGCTCGCCAAATTCAAGAACTTCTCTTAAAAAGCCCTAATTATTTTGAGGTTTTGAGCGTAAAAGGAAGACAACATAGCCTTTAAAGTTCGTATCATTTTCAAGCTTTGGCGGTCTATGCCACTCACCGTATTGAACGATGCCAATTTTATAAGGCAGTTTCAGTGCTGAAACTTTTTTTAGATAAGCTGCATAGTTGGGTATGGTGGTTGAACCTTGATAAGTTTGAATGACCAACTCGTCGATGGTGTTATTCAGGAGGTTTAAAGTCTCCTGATTTGTGACATTGGTCCAGTCCATTAAGCCCGTGATACTGAGTTGATAGTGTTGAGGCAATTGTTTTCTTAATTGACTTAAAAATAGGGCATATTGGTGAATGTGTTTGGTTTTGGCATCGAAATCAATTTGTATGCCTTGAATATGATTCCCTGCATTTTCCCATTGCTGAACGCGTTTTAAAATATGTGTAAGCTCTTGGCCTTGCCAGGCTAAATGATAATTACGAAAAACCAGCCACACCTTTTGCTGAGGAATTGTTAAGACTCTTATGCCTTGCGGTATGAGGCTAGAGTGATGTGTTTGGGAATCTAAACGGATTTCACCTTGTAAAATATAAAGTTCTTTAGCGGCTTTGAGGTAAGGGGTAGATGAAATATTGCCCCAAATCCAAAATGCATCATAGTCTTCGGCATTTACCTGACCAGATGTTGAAGCTGACTGACTCGGCTGACAAGCCATGATGCTCAGCATACAGATCAGCGTCATAACAACTGAAAAAATCTGCTTTAACATATACGTCTTACCAGTAATACTTTAAAGATTGTGCCCAAGAGGTACTTGGATAGTCGCGTTTAATGTGGTCGAACCATTGTTTACGAGTGGATTTTTCAACCTCTGCATCCTGACAGTCATTCATCCCGCTTGGTGAGTAACACATGATTGAACGATAAAGCGCATAAGCTTTTAAATCAGGTACCGAACTGGATTTGATGATGTCTTTATACACTTGACCACGGGCAAAAATTGCACCTTGGAAGCTAGAAGTTTCTTTTTCTAAAGCGGTGACATAGCTTATGTTGTAGCCTTGAGTCGAGCGTGCATATTCTCCCAAACAAAGTCGGAGCTTTAAATCTTGAGGTGAATTTTCAAGTTTTTGAGTCAGGCTGAATAAATCAGGGCATTGAATTTGTGGCGTGATTTTTGTTCCAGCCCAGATGAAATCACTGAAAAGCGGTTGGTTTTTATAATTTTTATATGTTTCTGAGTCATATTTATACTTCGCGGCGTCTTGTGGTAGCAGTACAAAGGCTTGATTAAACAGTTTAAAGTTTTGGTGTACCAATGATTTTTGCAAAGTTTTATATAAAGCTAAATTTTTTTGATCTGTACTTGATGCTTTGCTCTGGACAATTTGCATTAAGCTTTTTTCATTGGCTACATTTTCAATAAAGCTTTTTTGCAATGAAGCTTGCTTGATTTTAGCATCTGAACCGATGAATAGGTTCGCACTTTGCTGTTGGGCATAATGTGGATATAACATCAGCTCAAATAAGCCACGTTGTTCGATGGACTTTGATCGACTCAGCCAACCTTCCCAATACTGCTGCGCATTTTGAGTTTGTCCGAGTTTTTCTAAAATACGACCTTTTAATAATATTTGACTGAGTTGAAGGTAACTATTAATTGAATTAGAGGAATGTTCTGGCAAATATTTTAAAGCTTCGGCTGGTTTGTTCTGCACAAAGAATAAGTGATTGGCTTGTAGGTATTGGAACAGTTCTGGTTGACTTTTAAATAGTGTTTTTTGGTTGTTGAGTTCAGACCAACTTAAGACTTTATCTTCTGCTGAGGTTGCCTGACGCATTTGCATTAAATCTGAAATGGTCAGAAAGAAGGGATCTTTTAGATTTTTTGCATTGAATGAGCGGCTTTGAAAAACATGGCGATCCATTTCGAAGGCTAGATTATCGAGCTCTAAATTATAGTATTTGGAATCAGGATGATTGATTTGCCATGCGAGTTCGTTGGTCAGGAGTTCGGTATTTCCACTCAGCCAATAACAACGACGTAGTAAGCCGCGTGCACTTGCCGCATATTTTCCCTCAGGAAAGCGTTTGAAGTAGGTAGTGATATGCTCATAGGTGTTTTTGAGTAAAGTCTGATCTACTTTATCGATTTTTAAGTCGCCATATTTACCGACACCTGACTGATAGCTTTCATTGAGGCTGCTACGAATCAACATATATTGCGATGTTTCTTTGATCCAAGGCTGATCAACCGTAGTTAATACTGAGTAAATTTTAGTAGCTATGGAAAAGTTACTTTTGTAAAAGGCAATGGTTGCATTTAAATAAGACGCATATTGACGTGCTTGTATAGACCAGTTCGGATTGACTTGGATGAGGGCAAGATCACGGTCACAGGCTGAGATATTTTGTCTTTCTTGAATCAGTAAATCTTTTTCCGCTTTGCTGAGATTTTTGTCGGCTTTCACCTGCTGGGTAAATTGATCCGCACCATTGTCTAGACTACTGCAATGTTCTTGGTAGGGTGTCTTTACATTGCTTGGTTTTAATCGGGCATTCGGTTGTTTATTGGTTACGCTTTCAAACAATGTTTTAGCCGCAAATGGTACGTTGCTATATTCAGTTTCCCAAAGCGGATTATTTGGCTGATTAAAATTCAATTTGGCCAAACCCATGTCGCTCAGGAGTAAAAGCATATTAGTTTGGTTGTCATTGGCGGGCGTGAGCGCAGGCAAATTGTCACAGGCTGTATAGACATTGGTTTGAATGTTGGTCGATGGGTAGCAAGAAACATCGAAACCAGAAAAACTGTGCGTGCTATAAGCAAGAGTGATAGGGAACAGACTAATAAAAATAGATTTTTTAAAAAATTGTGATGGTATTTTCATTGCAGAGCATGAGTTATTGTTGTGTCTGCTATGGTAACAATTTAAAGACTAGACTTAAATATTGAATAAGTTGAAATAAAAAAGATAGAGAGAACTCTATCTTTTTTAAAACAGCGGCAAATGTGGAGCAGGTGAGACATAGCTAAAACTAAAACTAAAACTTAATGCAGTAATTAAAATCACTGAATATAAGAAATAGCGTTTTGCCCAAACCTGATCATTTTCAGCTTTAAAACCAATGATTGATAAATATACCCAATAAGCACAGAGTGCGTTAAAGGTGATAAGAAAAAACATGTTGGTATAGCCAAAACAATACAAACCATTTAACACCGCAGCAAACAGCAAGACATAAATCAAGCTTTCAACTTTCGTGCGGAAAATTGAACGTGCTACAGGTAAAATTGGAATGCCTGCATTTTTATAGTCATCAAAGCGGTATACCGCAATTCCCCATGAATGAGGCATTTGCCAAAGTGCATATGCTAAGAAAAGCAACAATGCGGCAACATCAAATTCATTGGTCACAGCTGTATAGCCGATCACTGGTGGACTAGCACCAGAAATACTTCCAATCACGGTTTGGTGAATGGATGTGCGTTTGCTCCATAGACTATAAAAAACCACATAAACCACAAAACCAAGTACAGCAAAGCCAAAGGCATAAGCATTAACAAAGAACCAGAGTAGGGCGAAACCTAATATTCCAAGCGCAGCAGAAAATGCCAAAGCTACGGAAGGACTGATGGTTTTTTTAACTAATGCACGGTTCATCGTCCGTTCCATCTTTTGATCAATATCTTGATCAATGACGTTATTGACGACACAGCCAGAAGCAACAACCAGTGTTGTACCGAGTAGAGTGATGAGAAGAAGGAGGAAATCTACAGACCCCTGAGCGGCTAAAAAGAAGCCGCCCAGAGTGGTAACGAAGTTACCAAAGAGAATTCCTGGTTTAGTCAGGAATAAATACTTTTTCAACATGACGATCAGTTTAGATCATCATGTTGTAGTGTAAGTAGTTCATAATCCATACAGAGCCGACTAGAAGTACAGCAATACAAAGTACTGTATAGATAAATGCAATCACGTTCCAACGTTGCTCTGAAGATGAGTTCATGTGCAAGAAGTAAACTAATTGAACTAGAACCTGAGCAACCGCTGTAATTGCGATAACCGCCATAACAATACCGCGACCAAAACCACCAGCCATTACCATACCGAATGGAATTACGGTTAGGATAACTGAAAGGATAAAGCCGATCGTGTATTGCTTGGTGTTACCGTGTGAAGCACCAGCTGAGTTATGATCGTGACTCATTATAGAACTCCCATCAAGTAAACTACGCTGAATACACAGATCCAAACGATGTCAAGGAAGTGCCAGAACAAGCTTAGGCAAGCAAGACGACGTGTGTTTGGAAGAGTCAAACCATTTTTCTTGATCTGAATCATCAAAATGATCATCCATACCAAACCTGAAGTTACGTGAATACCGTGCGTACCTACTAAAGTAAAGAACGACGATAAAAACGCACTTACGCTTGGACCGTGGCCAGCATGAACTAAGTGATTAAACTCATATAGTTCCATGCCGATGAATGAAGCACCGAATAACCAAGTGATCGCTAACCAAGTTAAAACTTGGTTGACGTTCTTTTTGTATGCAGCAAGAACCGCAAAACCAAAAGTTACAGAAGAGATCAAGAGAGCGAAAGTTTCAGTTAAAACGAAACCTAAAGACTCACCGAATAATTCTTTTGCACTTGGTGTGCCCATAGGCACATGGCTACTTAAAACAGCGAATGCAATGAAGAGTGTACCGAATAGAATCAAGTCACTCATCAAATAAGTCCAAAAACCAAAGACGGTGATGTCAGTATCATCGTGGTGATGATGCTCATCGTGTCCGTGGTTTCCGTGATGAAGTACGTCAGCCATTGTCTTAGTCCTTCTTCAAATGTTTTTCAAGAATCGCGTAACGTTCATTTTCAATACGCTCAACTTCAGCAGCAGGAACATAGTAGTCCACTTTCTTCGTAAACGAAGACGCGATGAAGCTGATAATAGCAGCGATGAACATTACAACAACTAACCACCAGATATGCCAGATTAAACCAAAGCCCATAACAGTAATGAACATGGCAATCACAACACCAGCAGCACGATTCGTTGGCATATGAATGTCTTCGTATGAAGTAGGTTTCGCATATGCTACGCCATTCTCTTTGTCATTCCAGAACGTATCAATACCATTGATTGTTGGAAGGTGAGCAAAGTTGTAGAACGGAGCAGGAGACGAAGTCGCCCATTCAAGTGTACGACCATCCCATGGATCGCCTGTAAGGTCGAGGTTGTCGTTGCGTTGTAAGTAACCAACAACAATCTGCATAACGAAACATGCAATACCAATCGCGACTAACACAGAACCGAAGAATGCAATAGCAATGTACGGATCCCATTCAGGGTTGTCATATGTATTCAAACGACGAGTCATACCCATGAAACCAAGGATATAAAGTGGCATGAATGCAAAGTAGAAACCGAAGAACCAGAACCAGAACGCAGCTTTACCCCATGCTTCATTGAGCTTCCAACCAAACATTTTCGGCCAGTAGAAAATGATGCCGGCAAACATACCAAACACCACACCACCGATAATTACATTGTGGAAGTGAGCAATCAAGAACAATGAGTTGTGTACAAGGAAGTCCGCAGGTGGAACAGCCATTAATACACCAGTTAAACCACCAATACCGAATGTTACAAGGAAGCCAAGCGTCCATAACATAGGAGTAGTGAAGGTGATACGACCCTTATACATCGTGAATAACCAAGAGAAGATTTTCACACCAGTAGGAATCGCAATAACCATGGTCATGATACCGAAGAACGCATTCACGTTCGCACCAGCACCCATGGTGAAGAAGTGGTGAAGCCATACTACGAACGCAAGTACTGTGATCGCAATTGTTGCATACACCATTGATTTATAACCGAACAACGTTTTACGAGAGAACGTTGAAACAACTTCAGAGTAAATACCAAATGCTGGTAATACTAAGATGTAAACTTCTGGGTGACCCCATGTCCAAATCAAGTTTACATACAACATTGGGCTACCACCCATGTCATTTGTAAAGAAGTGGAAACCGAAGTAACGGTCAAGCGTTAACATCGCAATTGTTGCTGTTAACACTGGGAATGACGCAATGATCAATACCGCAGTACACAAAGATGTCCAAGTAAAGATCGGCATGTCCATAAGTGACATACCAGGTGCGCGCATTTTAATGATGGTAACGAAGAAGTTAACACCCGTTAATAGCGTACCTAAACCTGAAATCTGAAGTGCCCAGATATAGTAGTCCACACCCACGCCTGGAGAGTATTCGATGCCTGAAAGAGGAGGATAAGCCATCCAACCTGTCGCAGCGAATTCACCAATTGCAAGAGATGCCATCATTAAGCCTGCAGCACCAGCAAATAACCAGAAGCTTAGAGAGTTTAATAATGGGAAGGCAACGTCACGTGCACCAATTTGAAGTGGTACAGAGATGTTCATTAAACCAACAACTAGACCCATTGCTACGAAGAAGATCATGATTACACCGTGTGCGGTGAAGATCTGATCGTAGTGTTCTGGGTGTAAATAACCTTCACCGCCACCTTTTGCAAGGAACAGTTGAAGACGCATCATAATCGCATCGGCGAAACCACGCAAAAGCATGATGATCGATACGAAAAGATACATGATACCAATTTTTTTATGGTCGACTGTTGTGAACCATTCGTTCCACAAGTAGCCCCACTTTTTAAAGTAGGTAATACCAGCAACAACTGCGATACCACCTAAGATCATCATTGCAACTGTGACCAGTACAATTGGATCGTGCGGAATAGCGTCCGGACCTAACTTACCTAAGAAGCTCATGTCTTATTCCCCTACAACTGATGAAGCAGGTTCAACAGCGGCATGTGCTTCAGATGAAGCAGCCCCGTGAGCACCCGCAGTCGCTGAGTGATCAGCACCGTGATAGTTGCTCATATATTTGCTGATGACTGACTTAAACAAGCCTTCCTCTACAGAAGAGTAGTAAGTCACAGGGTGTGGCTTAGTTGGATAAGGCTTCATTGCCTCAGCAGCAGCCTTCTCTTCAGGAGTTTTTGCTTTTGAAATCAAAACTTCAATTTGGTGTTTACCACGGTTACCGTCACGTAAAGACTCAAATTCAGCTTGATCTAAAATTGTTTTTTGTACAGCTTTAGGATTAATGCTTGTACCGTTACCTGCTTTAACTGCAGCAACCCATTCAGCGAATTGAGCGTCAGTTACAGAGTGAGCACGGAAGCGCATTTGCGAGAAGCCGTAACCTGAATAGTTCGAAGAGAAACCGCGGTAGCCTTCAGCTGGGCTAGTTCCATCTGCTAACAAATTCAAGTGCGTTTGCATGCCTGCCATTGCATAAATTTGACCACCTAACGCAGGGATGAAGAAAGAGTTCATCGTGAAGTTAGAGGTAATTTTAAGTGCAACTGGAGTTTTTTCAGGGAAACGAATTTCGTTAACCGTCGCAATGTTAAGATCAGGGTAAATGAAGATCCATTTAAACTGTTCTGCAATGACTTGAATATTTACAGGTGCTTTATCAGATTCGAGTGGGCGGTAAGGGTCATACTTGTGTGAACCCCACCAAGTTAACCAAGCCAGAATACCAATAATAATGACAGGAATACCCCAAACTACAATTTCAATTGCAGTAGAGTGTGCCCATGTAGGTTTATAGTCTGCATCTTTATTCGACGCGCGATATTTCCAACCAAACCATAATGCCATTACGACTGATGGAATAACCACCAATAGCATTAAATAGATCGCAGTCATCATTAAGTCAGATTGACCTTGTGCAACTGGACCTTTTGAGTTTAGAAGTACCATATCACCACCACACCCAGTTAAGAGCGCGGCGATCGCAGATAAAGACAATACAGCTAAAATCGTTTGTCTCATTTTACAACCTCGGTGAAGAGTCCCATTCCCTAATAAAATTGGGATAGCGATTAAAGTGTCGCATGGTTGAAAAGTTTCTTTTTAAGTCTAAAACACTTCTCAATCATAAGACACCGCTACGTTGTAGGGCATTATGCCTCATATCGACAAACTAAGCTATACGTAAAGGTGCTTTAAATAACTGTTATAAAAACCGATTTTTTCACTCGGAATTTTATAAATTATTTAGGGATTTATTTTGAATATCAATAAACTGCAGAAAACTGAGGTGAGCCAAACCTCAGCTTAAATATGCTCAAATTAGTGCTTAATGACCTTAGTTTTCGCCAGCTTATCGTGCAAAGTTTGACGCTTTGCAGTTAAACCAAAGACGTGATCGGCGATGGTAATAAACGGCATGAACAGCATATTGAGTACAATAAAGACAACACTGCGTAATGTGAATACACGTAAAAGGCTGACTTTTTCGTTGGTTTCAACGTCTACAATTTTAATTTTGGTGATTTTTTTACCAATACTTTGACCATTTTTTGCTAAGAAAAAGGCCTGTATACCGAGCATAATCAGCAGGTAAATGCCCATGGTGGTCCATGCTTCAGTTGGAATCAAACTGAACAGTTGTGCTTGCAGTTCACTGGCCTGTGTTGCTGTGGTGGCAGCTTGCATTTTTTGCTGAATTTCAGTGAGTTCACCAAATTTATCTGCTTGTAAAAAGAACGAGGGAATCGCAGCGGCAGGGAGCCAAAGAAGTAAATCAATGACTTTGGCTAAGACGCGTGTGCCTATTGATGCCAATTCAGGTTGAGCAACTTTCGCCGCAGTGCGGTTTGGTTTTGAAAATTGATTTGGCGTATGCATTGGCTCAGGAATAGGGGGCTGAGGCTGATAACCTACAGGTTCATACGCCAGTTTTCCTTGGGTGAGTTCACCTAAAGCTTTCCATTCAGGCATACCCTGATGCCAAACTAAATCCGTCAATAAAACTTGTTGGCTTGCGAGCATCTGATTCAACTGCTCTAAGGTATATGGACCGGCTTGTTGATTATTTCGTGCCAAGTAAATCTGCATATAAACTTAATCTCAAAATATAAATTGGGATATTCAAATAATAAATGTATTTGTTTCAGATGAAAAACAAATAAAAAATCTATGATAAAACATGCGGATAGTCTAGAGAATTTCAAGCTGAAATTAACCAAAACTACACAAAATGCAGGACAGTGTAGCAAGGATTATGCTGCTTCTTCTAGCTTTATCGCAATGCGATTTCTTCTCAATCAAAATGTTGCTGCATGAGTGCCAAACTTAGTTTAAGTTTTTGTATCAATATGCTTGTTTTAGTGCGGATACGTTGAAAGAGTGGAAATAAAAAAGACCCTTGAAAGGGTCTTTTTTATCGGATCAAAAAGTTAAGCTTTTTGAACTTTTTCTTCTGCAAGGAAGAACCAAGTGTCTAATACTGAGTCAGGGTTAAGTGATACAGATTCGATACCTTGTTCCATCAGCCATTGCGCAAGATCTGGGTGATCTGATGGGCCTTGACCACAGATACCCACATATTTACCTGCTTTACGGCATGCATGAATTGCCATAGAAAGAAGCGCTTTTACTGCTGGATCACGCTCATCAAATAGGTGAGACACAATACCAGAGTCACGGTCTAGACCAAGCGTTAACTGAGTTAAGTCGTTTGAACCGATAGAGAAGCCATCGAAGTGTTCAAGGAACTGTTCAGCCAATAATGCGTTTGTTGGTAACTCACACATCATGATCACTTTCAGACCATTTTCACCACGCTTCAAACCATTTAACGCCAATAATTCAATTACACGTTTTGCTTCATGTACAGTACGTACGAAAGGAATCATGATTTGAATATTGGTTAAGCCCATTTCGTCACGTGCTTTTTTCAACGCGCGGCATTCTAATTCGAAGCAGTCACGGAAGTTGTCAGACACATAACGGCTTGCACCACGGAAGCCCAACATTGGGTTTTCTTCTTCAGGCTCGTATAACTTACCACCGATCAAGTTTGCATATTCATTTGACTTAAAGTCAGACATACGAACGATCACAGGTTTGTCTGCAAATGCTGCAGCAAGGGTAGAAATACCTTCAACCAGTTTTTCAACATAGAATTCGATTGGAGATGCATAACCCGCAGTACGCGCCATGACCGCAGCACGTGTTTCACGTGGCAAGCTGTCAATGTTCAACAATGCTTTAGGGTGAACACCGATCATACGGTTAATGATGAACTCAAGACGTGCAAGGCCAATCCCTTCATTTGGAATTTGTGCAAAGTCAAATGCGCGGTCAGGGTTGCCGACGTTCATCATTACTTTGAACGGAAGCTCTGGCATAGATTCGATTGAATTGGTTTGAATCTCGAAATCTAAAGAACCTTCGTAGATGAAACCTGTATCACCTTCAGCACATGAAACAGTTACTTCTTGGCCGTCTACTAGAACTTCAGTTGCATTACCACAACCGACGATTGCTGGAACACCCAATTCACGCGCAATAATCGCTGCGTGACAAGTACGACCACCACGGTTAGTGACAATTGCAGCCGCACGTTTCATTACTGGTTCCCAGTCTGGGTCAGTCATGTCAGATACAAGCACGTCACCGTCTTGTACTTTGTCCATTTCTTTAATAGACGTAACAATACGTACTTTACCAGAACCGATACGTTGACCGATTGAACGACCTTCACAAATCACAGTGCCTTTTTGTTTTAAAAGGTAGCGTTCCATGGTGCCGACGTTTTCACGACTCTTCACTGTTTCAGGGCGCGCTTGAACGATATAAATTTGACCGTCATCGCCATCTTTTGCCCACTCGATGTCCATTGGAGAACCATAATGGTTTTCAATGATCAGCGCTTGTTTTGCAAGTTCTTGTAGTTCGTGGTCGTTTAATGCGAATTGTTGACGCTCTTGTTTTTCAACATCAACCACAACAACTGATTTACCTGCAGAAGCTTCTTCGCCATAAATCATTTTTTGGTGTTTAGAACCCAGATTACGACGGAGGACAGCGTGCTTGCCTGCATTTAAAAGGGGTTTAGAGAGGTAGAATTCGTCAGGGTTTACTGCACCTTGAACAACCATTTCACCCAAACCATAAGATGCAGTGATGAAAACTACGTCACGGAAACCTGATTCAGTGTCGAGTGTAAACATTACACCTGCTGCACCAGTTTCAGAGCGAACCATACGCTGAATACCAGCAGATAAAGCCACAACATCATGCGCAAAGTTTTGGTGTACGCGGTAAGAGATTGCACGGTCGTTATACAGTGATGCAAATACTTCTTTGATCGCGATTAATACGTTGTCGATACCGCGAATGTTTAAGAAGGTTTCTTGTTGGCCTGCAAAAGAAGCATCTGGTAAATCTTCTGCTGTCGCAGAAGAACGAACGGCAACCGCGATGTCTGGGTTGCCGTTTGAAAGCTCTGCAAATGCTTTACGAACTTCTTGTTCAAGTTCTGCCGTAAGTGGAGTATCTACAATCCATTGGCGAATTTTCGCGCCTGTTTCAGCAAGAGCATTTACATCATCAACATTGAGGACTTTTAACTCTGCATTGATTTTAGCGTTTAGGCCACTTTGCTCGAGAAATTCACGATATGCTTGAGCTGTAGTAGCAAAGCCACCTGGTACAGATACACCTGCATTTGATAGGTGGCTGATCATTTCACCTAAAGATGAGTTTTTCCCACCTACAAGTTCAACGTCGTGTTTCCCTAATTTTTCTAGACCAATTACGCGCGCTTCCAAAGTTGTTACTCCACTTTTGCAGTATTTAATCACTATCTTGGCATCAGATTATAACAAATCTACTTAGCTTTTTGATTTTACTAAGCGACAGTCATGTAAGATCGGTTTACTATAAAGATTATATAGCACTAAGACAAATTTTTGAGGAGAATTTTAATGTCAGGAAGTAAACAATTTAAGCGGAGCGTTTTTTTTGTATCTGATGGTACTGCAATTACCGCTGAAACCCTTGGGCACTCGCTATTGGCGCAGTTTCCAAATGTTGACTTTGACATTCATATTATTCCTTATATTAGCTCTGAAGAAGCTGCTACAAATGTGGTTGCTGAGATCAATTTAAGGGCACAACAAGACGGACAAAAGCCACTGGTTTTTGACACTTTAGTTGACCCGTACGTGCGTGACATTATTAATACTGCAAATGCTATAAATCTTGATGTATTTGAAGGGCTTATTAGTAAATTGTCTGAGGAGCTGGGAACACCGCCTACAACTTTAGTCGGACAGACCCATGCGGTGACCGATTCGGAGTCTTATAAAGCACGTATTGATGCGGTGCATTTTGCTTTAGATAACGATGACGGTGCACGTACACGCCACTATGACAAGGCCGATCTGATTCTGATTGGGGTGTCACGTTCGGGTAAAACACCGACGTCAATTTATTTGTCATTACAGTTTGGTATTCGTGTTGCAAACTATCCATTGACTGAAGAAGACTTGGATGACAACCGTTTACCTGCGGTACTTCGCGCGCATAAACAGAAGCTTTTTGGTTTGATGATTGATGCTGAACGTCTTGTTGCTATTCGCTCTGAACGTAAAGCCAATAGCCGTTATGCAAGCTTCAGCCAGTGCCAAATGGAGCTTCGCGCAATTGAAGGTATTTATATCTCTGAAGGGATTAAATACTTAAATGTCTCGGAAATGTCGATTGAAGAAATTTCAACCCGTGTACTGCAAATGACGGGCTTAAAACGTCGTATTGGTTGATATTGTCATTACATTATAAAGCGTCATATTGATGATGCTTTATAATATCGATCAATATAAAAATTTAGATTAGATCAAATGAAAATAATATCAAAATGGCTATTAGGTGTATTTTGTTTTGCTCATTTTAATATGGCTTTATATGCGCAAAATATATCAATTCAACAGGCTGAGCAGGCCATTGATCAAAAATATGCAGCGCTAGATTTTTATGCGGTGAATCAACAGATCGAAAATGATGTGGTTGATTTAATCCGTGAAAATGCAGAAAGTTATGCTTATTCTTTCCCCAAATTGACTGAAAATCTTAGACTAAAGATTAATGCCTCACCAGACCAACTGCTTAAATTCTATACCTTTGATGTAGGCGGTGGCGGTACCATGGGTAAATTTTCATCCTATGCGCAGATGAAATCGAGCAAGTCCACTAAACTTCAGCCTTTAGAAACAGGCTATATTTTAAAGATTGATCAAGCGAAATGGGGTGCACAGCCGATTTATCTGATTCAAAGTTATTACAAAGGCGATAGTTGTCACGGTCTCTATCAAATTCAAGCCTTTAAAATGCATGCCCAAGCTTTGACAGCAACACCAGTTTTTCAGACCAAAAAACAGCAGTTAAGTTCAATTGAAGTAGATTATGACTGTCATTGTGACGAAGAGCAGCGCGGTTCATATATTCGTGTTTCAAAAGACTTAAACAAGATTGATATCACTTTATTGGATCAAAACAGTCGACCGACTGGAAAGTACTTACGTTATCAGCGTTCAAATACAGGCTATCGGTATACAGGTGTGACGAAATAAACAACGGGTAAGTAGGGAAACTTACCCTATATGGTTAATGGCTATAGGTGGTAATGATCACATCGA
Organism: Acinetobacter sp. SwsAc2; assembly: GCF_013391465.1. Taxonomy (NCBI): domain Bacteria; kingdom Pseudomonadati; phylum Pseudomonadota; class Gammaproteobacteria; order Moraxellales; family Moraxellaceae; genus Acinetobacter; species Acinetobacter sp. SwsAc2. Next base: position 55,011 of record NZ_JACBEZ010000005.1, read on the forward strand.
CGGGATATTCAGCTCCATCTAAACTTTGAATATCATGTTCTCGAATTTTGACGATCGGCCAAGTGATTAGCTTACAGTTGTCGCGCTGTAAGGCATGATAATAATGATCGGACTTAAAAAATTTAAGTTTATCGGCAGCGGAGTTAGGTTTGAGTTGGTGTCTAAGCCATGGGTCTTGAACTTGGGTTTCTAAGAAGCGTAAAGCCAGTAGGCATTTGATACGTGTGTTAAATAGGCGTCGGTTCTTAATAACCAGTGGATGTTGAATTAAGCGCTGAATTCCACGCTCTGTTTTTGGCAAGATAAATTGTGGCGCATTTTGAAAAACATAGACCGATTGAGCGACCTGAGAAATCGATTCAAGGGCAGTTACTGTATGCTGGTTGGTACCAATAATTGCGACACGTTGTTCAGTAAAAGCATGTTGTTTAATTTCTGAAGCAGTAATCAATTGCCCTTTAAAATGCTGAAAATATTCGGGATGGTTTTGAAATAAACCAGATACGTTGTCAGTTGAATGCAAATTGACCATGCTTGATCCTTAATTTTTTTTTATCGTCTTTCCTTAATTTATTATTTTTAGTGCTTTTGCTCTAAAAAAGCAAAGTGATAAATTGTCTGAGCAGTCACGCTAACTTTAGTCTAGACATAGCAGCAGTTTTGCAGGGCTTTAAGGATTTTTTAAGTATCGGCTAAGATTTTGGTTATTCATTTATGCACGTCGCCTTATGGGTATGCATTAATACGCATAAGGCGATTCACTTCATTTGTACTTAGTTATTTTTGATCTGCATGAGACGTTCAAAGTTTTCTAAACGCTTGTCCGTGTCATAGATGTCACAGGTGAAAATAAATTCATCGACATCATATTCTAAAAGAAGCTGTTTTAAGCCTTCTTTCACCGTGCCATTGGAACCGATTTGGGCCATGGCATAAAAACTGTCTACTGACATTTTTTCCGCAGGTGACCATAGACCGTCCATACTGGCAATCGGTGCTTTTAACTTTAAACTTTGACCGCGCATGAGACCTAAAACACGTTGGTAGGCACTGGTCGCTAGATATTCAGCTTCAGCATCGGTTTCAGCAACGACCGTCGGGACACCCATAGATACATAAGGTTTCGATAAGTATTCGGAGGGTTCAAAGTTTTCACGATAGAGCTGAATCGCTTGTTTCAGCATACGCGGTGCAAAGTGTGATGCAAAAGAGTAGGGAAGACCGAGTTTTGCAGCCAGTTGTGCACTAAATAAACTTGAACCGAGTAGCCATACAGGCACATGTGTCCCTTGCCCTGGAGTTGCAATGATGCGCTGATTCGGCTCAGCGTCTTTAAAGTAATGCAGAATTTCTAAGACATCTTGTGGGAACTGATCTTCAGTTTCTTGACGGCCACGGCGAAGTGCTCGCATGGTCACTTGGTCTGTACCCGGTGCTCGACCTAAACCTAATTCGATCCGGTTTGGATAGAGTGTTGCAAGTGTACCGAATTGCTCCGCTACGATCAGTGGGGCATGGTTTGGGAGCATGATACCGCCAGAGCCCACTTTTAAAGTTGAGGTATTCGCGAGTAAATAGCCGAGTAGCACCGCAGTTGCAGAGCTGGCAATACCATCCATATTATGATGTTCTGCAAGCCAAAGTCGGCTATAGCCTAAATGCTCAGCTTGTTGGGCCAATTTTAAACTATGCTGTAAGGTGAGTTGTACAGTTTGATCTTCACGGACAGGAGCTAATTCTAAAATAGAAAATTGAGTCTCGGACAACGTGCGCATTCTACTTCTCAGTTTTGTTTTATATATCGAAATAATACGATATAACTGTTATTTTGTATATCGATTTTATTCGATATTCTGGTTGTTTTATATAAGATGCTGATTTAAAAATAAAACTAAATATCTATTCAACATCGTTGAACCGCACTAGCCACATATGCATTTAAAACAAAAAAAGGGGATTACTGTATTTAGCATAACAATGTAGTATTTTTTTGAGTGTAGTTGTCAAATAAATAAAAAGCACCCGAAGGTGCTCTTTTATTTGAAAATGTTTTATGCGGTGCTTAACGTTTCCCGTTTTTGTACCAGCCCAAGTGACGGCCATTGTCACCACGGTAGTTGCGACCATTATATTTATAATTGCTATTACGGTAGCCACGGCTGTCATAACGACGATCATAACGGTCGTCGTAACGGCGGTCATATTCGTCATCATAACGACGGTCTTCAGAGACTTTTTTACCTAGAACTGCGCCACCCGCTGAACCTAGACCTGCACCAATATACCCACCATTGGTACCGCCCATGTTTTTACCTACGGTATAACCACCAGCACCACCGAGTGCTCCACCAATGATTGCACCATTACGGTCACGTTTGTTGGCTGAAGCAGCTGCACCTGCACCACCACCAATGGCAGAACCAATCATCGCGCCTGTTTGTCCACCCATTTGGTTACCAATCGCGGCACCGACAACACCACCCAACGCAGAAGTCAGTGCGGTATTGGTTGTATTACCTGCATATGTTGTGGTCATCGTTAATGCTGAAGCTGCAATTACGGTACTCATTAAAATTGATTTAATTTTCATTTTTAAACTCCTAAGAGTATGTCTATTTTGTCTTGATTTCACTTTAGCGAAACAATTTGGAAGAATAATGAAGAGAAATTTTATCGAAACCGTTGCTTTGGTAAGTGCTGTGTAACGACTCTTCGTATTTTCTACCAGTTTGGCTGATGTGTTGTTGCGTCTAAATCTGTGCCATAAAAAAGCACCCGAAGGTGCTTTCAATGACATCTTTACGATGCAGCTAATTAATGGTGTTTATGTTTTTTCTTCCATTTTTTACCATGGTAAGAGTCATACTGTTTATCTTTTGAGATTTTGTTGCCGAGTGCTGCACCGCCCGCTGCACCTAATGCAGAACCCACGTAGCCACCATTGGTTCCGCCCATGCTTTTACCTACGGTATAGCCCGCACCACCACCGATCGCACCGCCAATAGCAGATTCAGTACGATGACGTTTGTCACTTGCAACTGCTGCACCACCTGCACCACCAAGTGCTGCGCCAATAGTTGCACCAGTTGTGCCGCCCATGTTTTTACCAATTGCTGTCCCTGCAACACTACCTAAAGCACTGGCTGCTGCAACGCGAGTTGTGCTGTCTGCATACGCAGTTGCAGTAAACATAGATGCCGTTGCTAATGTTGCTGAAATTAAGAGTGTATTAAGTTTCATGTGTTTCTCCATGTCCAACATTGGTTGAACTGTCTTACTTTTTTCGATGTGGCTAATGTAACAAAAAGATTCCAGTTAATTGTGGAGAGTTAAAACTAAATTGAAACCCGTTGGTTTCTTGTTTGTATCAGTTTTATTACAAATGTGAATAAGCAGAATGAAATTTATCCAAAATCATGCAAATGTGGATAAACCTAGGAGTGATGCAGTTCACACTCTGAGTTTTGAGCTGAAATGACCTATTAAAAAGGTGTATATGAAATAAGCAGCTCTACATTTTTTAAGCGCTAGTAAGCGCATAAACACGCATTAAAAGTGTATCAATCCACTGAGGCGTATAAAGTAAACGTCGCTCAGGATTGAATAAAGATGTTCTTTGCGTGATAGAGCCGTTAAACTAAGCGCAAATTTTTTGGTGCTGTGAAACTGTATTGCAGCCTTTATATTGAGATATTTTCCTAATGAAAGAATCGTTACGTTTACGATTAGATCAACTTTCTGACCGTCACGAAGAATTAACAGCATTACTTGCAGATGTAGAAGTCATTTCGGATAACAAACGCTTTCGTCAGTTGTCACGTGAACATAGTGATTTAAGCGAAATCACAGAAGTGTGGACTAAGTACAAACAAGCAGAAGCTGATATTGAAACGGCTGAAGCGATGCTGTCAGATCCTGATTTTAAGGAAATGGCTGTTGAAGAAATTAAAGAAAATAAAGCCATTATTGCGTCTTTAGAAGCTGATTTAAATATCTTAATGATTCCGAAAGATCCAAATGATGCGAACTCTGCATATTTGGAAATTCGAGCGGGAACAGGCGGTGATGAAGCCGCTATTTTCTCGGGTGACTTATACCGCATGTATACCAAGTACGCTGAATCACAAGGCTGGCGTATTGAAGTGTTGTCTGAAAATGAAGGCGAACACGGTGGTTATAAAGAAATCATTTGTTTGGTGAATGGTGAAGGCGTTTACGGTCGCTTGAAGTTTGAAAGTGGCGCGCACCGTGTACAACGTGTACCTGCAACAGAGTCTCAGGGTCGTGTACATACTTCGGCGTGTACCGTTGCGATTTTGCCTGAAATTGATGTCGATACAACGGTCGAGATTAATGCATCAGACTTACGTATTGATACCTACCGTGCCTCAGGTGCGGGTGGTCAGCACATCAACAAAACCGATTCAGCTGTGCGTATTACTCATATTCCAACAGGAACCGTGGTGGAATGTCAGGAAGAGCGTTCGCAGCATAAGAACAAAGCCAAAGCGATGGCTTTACTTGCTTCACGCTTGGAAAATGCAAAACGTGCAGCAGCTGATGCAGCAACTTCTGAAATGCGCCGTGACTTGGTTGGCTCGGGCGATCGTTCAGAACGTATCCGTACCTATAACTACCCGCAAGGTCGTATGACCGATCACCGTATTAACTTAACTTTATACAAGTTAGACGCGGTTATGGAAGGTGATTTAACTGAACTATTAGATAGCTTACATCGTGAATATCAAGCAGATCAGCTTGCGATGCTTGCACAGCAGAATGGTGGATAATGAATATTGCCCAAGCTTTGGCTTTACGTGGTGAAGCCGAGAGTTACGAACGTCAAGAGAACGCATGGTTGCTGGAACACATTACCAAAATTGATTCTTTTGATTTGGTTATGAAAAAAGATCAAGTGCTGACCAATGAACAAGAGCAGGCCTATGTTGCTGCCTTGGCACGAATTGAAGCAGGTGAACCTTTGGCCTATGTGACAGGTTCACAGCCGTTTTGGACATTGGATCTGATTGTCACTCCTGACACTTTAGTGCCACGTCCAGATACCGAGGTACTGGTAGAAACTGTATTACGTTTAGACTTACCTGAAGATGCCCGAATTGTCGATTTAGGTACGGGGACGGGTGCGGTTGCGCTTTCATTGGCCAGTGAACGGGACACATGGGACATCACGGCTACCGATATTTATGAGCCAACTTTAGCCGTTGCGCAGCAAAATGCAGAAAAGCATGACTTAAATGATGTGACTTTTGTGTGTGGCAGTTGGTTTGCACCGCTAAATCGAAAGTTTTTTGATGTGATTGTCTCGAACCCGCCGTACATCGATGCTGATGATGCTCACATGCAAGACTTAGCAACTGAGCCTGAACGTGCCCTAGTTGCTGCGGATCATGGTTTGGCTGATTTGAAAGTCATTATCCAGCAAGGTAAAAAGCATTTAACTCTTGATGGCTGGGTGATACTTGAGCATGGTTATGATCAAGGTGACGCTGTACAGAAAATCTTTAAAGAAGCGGGCTATAAACAAGTCCGTACGGTGAAAGATTATGGTGGAAATGACCGCGTTACTTTAGGGCAGTGGACACAATAATTTCATTGTTCCCTCCAAAATAAAAGCGCATTCGATGCGCTTTTATTTTTTCTACCTTATGTTCCAAATACGTCACGCCAACGCAGTAGCCAAGTCTCGAAGGCTTTCATGATGCTATCACTGAATTTTCCGAGCACGGCTAAAAGAATAATCGCTAAGATCACAATATCGGGACGTGAAGTTTCTCGGCCATCACTCAGTAAGTAGCCTATGCCTTGTGTCGCTGCAATGAGTTCTGCTGCAATCATAAACATCCATGCCAAACTTAAACTGTTGCGCAGTCCCGTTAATATCCCCGGAGATGCCGCAGGCAAAATAATCTGTTGTACTTGCTGCCAGTACTTCAGTCGGTAGACTTGTGCGACTTCGATGAGCTTGCGATCAACCCCTTTAATCGCTGCGACAGTGTTGGTATAGGTCGGAAAAAATGCGCCAATCGCAATTAGGGTAATCTTCGATGCTTCATCAATTCCCAACCACAGTAAAAGTAGAGGAATCCACGCTAAGCTCGGGATGGATTTGATCGCTGAAAAACTGGGTTCTAAAAACGCTTCAACCTGTTTATTGAGTCCCACCAAAATCGCAAACATTAAAGCCAGAGTACTCCCAATAAAAAAGCCTAAAAATACCCGGCATGTACTGGTCCAGACATGCATCCATAAATCTGCCTGCCATAAATCTAGAAAGGTTTGCCATAGACTACTGGGAGCAGGCAATAAATAAGGTTCAATAAAACCTGCACGGACCAGATATTCACAAGCAATCAGTAAGAGCGCTGGAAGGGTGATCGCTTTGAGAACACTCTTCAATTTCAACTGAAATGAGGAACTCTTTTTCACTACAATAGGGCTGAAAGAGCTCGCGACTGACTTGGTCATTATTTGCTTACAACCTTTTGTGCATATTGTGGCTTAAACAACTGAGTCACGACTTGATTAACATTGGTGCCTTTACGGACTAAGTCTTCTTCATTCAAAATGCCGCCAGACTTTTGTAATGCGGCAATCTGTTTGGCTGACGGAATGTTTTGATCAAAGTTGGTACGGCTTAATTGTAATTTTGCGACATTCAACGGAAGTTTGGACTCGCGTGCCAGTAACTCCGCCAATTTCTCTGGGTTAGCTTTGGCCCATTTACGTGCTTGCTCATAAGCTTTAATCACTGCTTCAATGGCTTCGGGACTTTGCTGAGTAAAAGACTCTTTGACACTGAGTACGCTATAACTGTTAAACCCAATATTTCGATACAACAGTTTTGCGCCAGATTGCACTTGTGCGGATGCCATCAATGGATCTAAGCCTGCCCAAGCATCGATTTGACCACGTTCTAAAGCTGTTTTGCCATCAGGATGCTGTAAATGAACCAGTTGGACTTCACGTTTATTTAGACCCACTGTATCCAACGCTTGTAAGGTAAACAGAAAAGGGTCTGTGCCTTTGGTCGCGGCAATTTTTTTTCCTTTTAAGTCCTTTAGGCTTTTAATTTGGGAGTTTTTAGCAACCACCAAAGCAGTCCATTCAGGTTGGCTCTGGATATAAACAGTATTGATTGGACTGCCGTTGGCACGACTGAGTACGGCTGCAAGTCCTGCGGTTGAAGCAAAATCGACACTGCCGCTATTTAAATATTCCAGCGAGCGGTTGCTGCCTTGGCTAAACACCCATTTAATTTCAGTCTTAGGTAAGGCTTTTTCTAACAGTTTTTGTTCTTTCACCACAAGGCTGGTTGGTGCGTAGTAGGCATAATCGAGTTTAAGTGTGTTTGGAATAGCGGCATGGGTATAAGTGCCGATCAAACCTAAAATCAGTGAAGTGCTCAGTAGTTTAAAGTTTTTCATGTTGCATCATTTAAATAAGTTCATTTGTGGGTTCTTTTAACCTGATGTATGCGAAAAATAAAAAAGAAAAATGGATAACAAAATATTAAATTGAAATAAGTAGATAATCTTGATTTAAGTATCTGAATTTTAATAACTTGATTGAACTTTATGTGGTTTTTGGAGTATAGAATAACTTTAAAAAAGCATAGAATAATTTCTTCTTATATGAAGATTGCATAACTAAATCATTCATTTTGAATGTAAAAAAGCGACTTTAATAGTCGCTTTTTTAAGGGGGTTGCAAGCTTACATAGGATAGTCTTGTAAGCTATCAAACACTTCAACTTGCTCTAAAGCATCAGTTTCAAGTGCAAGACAAAGCGTCACAATTTTCTTTAGATCAGCTAAATATTGTTCATCTTTAAACGATGCACCTAACTGAAGGGCTTGAATACGGTCAGCACTAATATCCAACGCTTGAGCAGCTTCAATCGCATTAACTTCATTAAAAAATGCAGTAACAGCATGATTTAATTCAAGGTCTGATGCATTGAGAATACCTTGATCCAGTTGCTCTTCAAATTGTGGGGTAGGAGACTGCAAAGCTTGAGTAAAGTTTTGCACCAGACGTTGATCGAGAACATCAATCATTTTAAGCATGTCATAACCTTTAAAAGAAATAAGGTGATTAAACAGGGGGAGTACAGCCGGAAAATAAGCATTAAAGAATGCTTTAAAATTGGTTGAAAAATAATCCATTTTGGAACTTTTTGCAAATAGATTCCGATAAATGAAAGATGGATTTGTTAAGTGAGTGAAAAGATTCAATTTATTAAATTGAGTGCATGTTTACATTTTACGCTATTGCTCAAATGGACTCGGCTTGATCAAAAAGAAGTATTCAAGGTGAAATATTGTGGAGTTTTAATCAAAAAGTTCTTTTATTTTTACTTAAGATATTAAATTATAATAACTTTATTAATATTATCATTGCAATAGTCTTTATTTTACGCATCAGTGATGCGAACTCAAAACATTGTGGAATTGCAATTTATAAGGACATGCTAAAGCAACATGAGGTATATCACCTTGCTTTAGCTGTCTTTGTTTGATGTGGAGAATGATGAATGTTTAAGCCACTAGTTAAAGTGCTTTTGCCTCAGTTGTTCTAGACGGAGTTGATATTGCTGTTGCCATGCACTTTCAGCTAAGGTTTGTTTTTGCTGGTTCATTTCTTGGTTGAGAGCAGCAAGCTCAGATTGATAACTGGCGATCTGTTGTTGTTGTCGAGCGACTTGTTGTTCGCGTTCAGCCAACTGCGCCGCTTCTTTGCCTGAAAAGTAGCTGTTACGAATTTGTTGGGTAATTTCTTGCTGTTGTATTGGGTCGGTGACGCCAATTAAAGCCAATTTAAGGGCTTTATCATAACTACCACTCTGACCATCAATATTTTTGCTCGGGTTTCTATATTGTTGCTGTAGTTGTGAAAGTTCACTCAGTCGTTGTTGTAAGGTCATGTGCGGTGCGCGGCTCAAGAGCTCACCATAAGCAAACTGATAGCTAGCAAACTCTTTTTCTTCAGCAAAGCCGAGTTGGGTTTCTTGCTTACCTAAAGTCTGCTCACGTAAGTTCCAAATTTCCTGATAACGCTGTTGTGGAGTCATTTGTGTGGACATGATTTTAGCTTGCATTTCTTTTTCGTAAAGCGGCAGGCGTTCTATCAATTGTTTTAAAGTCTGAGCAAACTGCTGATCTGGATATTCGGCCAGTACCTGTTTTAATAATGCCTGACAGTTGGTATCGGGGCAGTTTTGCTGTAACTGGTTTAATAATTGTGTGATATTGCCCGGATTTTTTTGAAAATGTTGAATGATTTGTTGGATGGATTCTTGTTGCTGTTGTTGCTGCATTTTTGACTCGTCATTGTTTGCAGCGGCAAGCTTCTCTTGCAAACTGCTGGGTTGAGCAGTCTCTGTAAGGGACGGTGAGGATGCCTGAGTTTGAGCCGATGTGGCATATGATGAGCCAAGGCCCAACCATATCACCACACCGATTACCAATACACTCAGCACCAAAGCGATAAGCCCAAAGCGCTTCATTATTATTCCTTATGGGTTGTATTGGAATTGACCCATTACTGGGAAGTGGTCAGATAAGTCCCAAGTCATAAATACGGGGTCGGCAGCCGAGCGAAGAATACGGACATCGTTACGTGCTTGCATAGGCTGACGGTGGTTATTGGATGACACCACGTAGTCTAAATACTCTACGGTAGAGCCACCCGTAAGTCCTGCACCTGCGAGTTTATTCACACGTGGGTCGAAGGTCGATTCGGTATATCCTGTGCTGACTGGTACTGTACCATTCAAGTTAATTTGCATTTGCGCATAATCTTGAGGCCACAGGAGTTTGTTGACATTAAAGTCACCGCCCATGAGCACTGCATCAAATGATGGAATATTTTGCTTATCGACCAAAGCGCGGATTTGCTTAAATTGTTGCTGGCGCATATCACGTGCCGCGTCGGTATCAAACGATGCGGTATGTGTGGAGGTCACATGATAGGCTTTGCCATTCTTGAGAATTTCAGCATAAATCACGCCTTTATCGGCAAAACAGTCAATCCCTGTACAGCTCGGGTAAATAAAATGATCCGTTTTTACAATTGGATGGTGACTTGCAACCAATATGCCGCTGTCATAGATATTGAAACCTGAACCGATTGGAATATAGGTTTGGTACGGATATTCCTGCGCTAATTTGGCCAACATGGCGGTACGACCAGAAGCAAAGGTTTCTTGGAATAAGATCGCGTCGTAACCTTTTAGGTTTTGCGGCAGTTGCTCTAAACGCGAATCAATTTTACTTGCTACTAAAGGAAGCGCATAAATATTGTAGGTTAAAACTTTAAACTCATCAGCACTGCTGGCGACGGGTTCTGGCACGGTATTTTGATGGATAGTGTAGTGGAAGTCGTCATAACCACCAGTGTACTCAGCTTTAAACGCAGTCTGTGCCGTTTTTCCTGCATAATTGGTGTTGAAGCGCTGAATGTTACGGTCGTTAAACCATGGTGCAGAAAAATCACTGCCAGATGCAGAGTGTTTAATATTACTGCCAGACCAAGTGCCGGTCATGGATTGCTTCAGGGTGACGCTTGAACCACCGCCTGTAATCACGGTATCAAAATTATAAGTTTGACCTGACTTTACCCCTGTATAACGGTTAAAACGCAGTACACGTTTGGTTTCATAAGGTGCAATTTGGGTGGCTTCTTGGGCCCATTGACTCCCTTGCGTTAAGGTGCGTGTACCGTGATGATTAATATTGACGGAGACTGTTTCAGGGGTGGTATTGGTCACATAAACGTATGAGTCGGCTATCACTGGCTGACTGCACAGCAATAATAATAACCATCCGATATTTTCCATTAAGTTTTTATTTAATTGGGTGCTCATGTGTTCCCTCCATGATGTTTTTATTCAATATTGTGTAAAACAATATGACGAGATCACTATGGCAGGTAATTTTTTTAAGTCAGTGACAAAGTGCGACAGCGCCCTGATTTTCCGATGAATGAGCATCAAAAAATCAATTTAATTTATAAGCCCTGTTGACATTTTATTTGGCCAATCAAAACCAATGCTAGAACAATAGAATGGTATGGGTTGGTTATTTGTTATGTGGAAAGAGCAAGGGCGTCACGTAGTTGCCTATACCAATCGACTGAAGTTAAGCGTCCTTATTTTGACGATAGGCGCCAGGGCTGACCCCAGTCCACTTTTTAAAAGCACGATGAAAAGCACTCGGATCATGAAAATTGAGTTCAATGCTAATGTCTTGTAATGATACTTGGCTGTTGCTGAGCAGCTCAATCGCCATATCACGGCGTATATCATTTTTGAGCTGTTGATAACTGAAACCTTCACTTTTCAGTCGTCGCTGAATAGTCGCCTCAGACATATTGAAATGATGGGCAATTTCAGACAGTTCCAGCCACTGGATCGGGTGTTCTTGCATTAAATAGCGACGAATTTGAGAACTGGTTGAATGTGGATTTTTATAACGGGTCAGTAAAATATGTGGGGTTTGCTGAATAAATTGATACCACGATTTACTGTCCTGTTTTATGGGCATTTTTAAATAATTGGCATCGAACTGAATATAGTTTTCAGCCATTTGATACAGGATATTTTCACAAAAACGAACTTTGTAGTCGATATCATCTCTAGGCGCATCACATTTGAGTTGAATTTGATTCAAAATCACCCGTTGACCTATTAGCCAACACATTAGGGCATGAATCAGCATGATGTAAGTTGCGTAACTAAACATACGCTTGGGCTGTTGTCGTTCATAAATCACAATATAGGCATAATGTTCTTGCACCATGAGGTGACTGCTAAAGTCGTCTAGTACCAAATTCATAAACTGCAAAATATGCTGAATGGCTTGGTCCAGCTGGGTGGTGTGTAACAGTGATTTAGATAAAAACTGAAAACTGCCACGGCGCATAGCATGACGATCCATTCCAAAAAACTCATCATTCATGACATTGGCCAGTTCAGTCCAGAGCTGTGCATATTGATTGACTGAGACCCGTGCTTTTGTCGCACTTAGCAATTCGCTATTGATGCCTGCATTTTTCAAAATATCTGCAACTGCGTATCCCTGCTTTTCAGCTTCAAACAATGCTTCGTGTACCAAAGCAATTGAAATGGAATCTTTCTGGGCATTTGCATGTTCTGATGCAGTCATAGTGGCTTCCATATTTTTATTGTGCATTTTGAGCATTGTCCAAAACCATCATGGAAGATGCAATATTTGGAAATTGTACTCAAGTGCTTCTGTGTTTACATTTCTTCTTAAGTCGTAGCATTCAATCATACAAGGAAAAATAAATGAAGATTCAAGGGAAGGTTTTTGTCGTCACGGGTGGAGCATCGGGTTTAGGTGCAGCAACAGCACGTCATTTGATTGAACAAGGTGCGAAAGTCATTTTGGTAGATATGAACCAAGCTTTAGGTGAAGAGCTACAGCGTGAGTTGGGTGAAAATGCTCATTTTAAAAGCCTCGATGTTACTGATGAGCACGCTGTGCAAAGTTTCTTCCAAGAAGTCGAGGCGGAATATGCACAGTTGAATGGTTTGGTGAACTGTGCGGGAGTAGCGCCTTCAGCCAAAGTGTTGGGTCGTGATGGTATTCATGAGCTGGCGTTATTCCAAAAAGTATTAAACATCAATGTCTCAGGTACTTTTAATATGCTGCGTTTTGCTGCGCAGTTAATCGCGAAATATGAACTTCAAGCTGGTGAAGAAGAACGCGGAGTGATTGTGAATACAGCTTCTGTTGCAGCCTATGACGGACAAATTGGCCAGACCGCTTATGCGGCATCGAAAGGCGCGGTTGTCTCAATGACTTTACCGCTGGCACGTGAACTAGCACGTGAGAAAATTCGAGTGATGACCATTGCTCCGGGCATTATGGAAACGCCAATGTTGAAGGCGATGCCGCAAAATGTACAAGATGCGTTGGGTGAAATGGTGCCATTTCCGAAGCGTTTGGCAAAGCCTCAAGAGTTCGCTCAGCTTGTAGGGCATATTTTTGAAAATAGTTATTTGAATGGTGAAGTGATTCGTTTAGATGGCGCGATTCGTATGCAGCCTAAATAAGTTAGATTTTTATAGAAAATGATGATCTGTACAGCTGCAAATTTCTAATCGAATTAAAATAGCATTGTGTCCGTATTCATTTTCTTTTGAAGGATCAAAAGAAACAAAAATCCTTTTCGAAACTGAAGATACATCCTTGTATCTCAGTTTCGGAGGCGACATCCATGTCGCCGTCACATCTATCCAAATGCTGTAAATAGTAGAAATTTTGAACTGAATATAATTGATATAGAAAAGGACATCTAATGCTTTTAAATGAAGAACAAAAAATGGTTCAGGATATGTTGCGTAGTTATTCGCAGGAAAAACTGAAGCCAACTGCGGCTGCACGTGACAAAACCGCACAGTTTCCTGCGCAAGAACTTAAAGAGTTGGGGGAGTTAGGCGCTTTGGGTATGACTGTTTCACCTGAATGGGGTGGTGCAGGCTTAGATTATATTTCACTGGTGGTGGCACTTGAGGAAATTGCAGCAGGTGATGGTGCGATTTCGACCATTGTCAGTGTGCAAAACTCACTGCCGTGTGGTATTACTCAGCGCTACGGAACTGATGCACAAAAGCAGCAATATTTAAGCAAGCTTGCCACAGGTGAGTGGTTGGGATGTTTTTGTCTCACTGAACCACAAGCAGGCTCAGATGCAGGTGCGTTGGAGTGCAAGGCCGTTCGTGAAGGTGAGGAATGGGTGCTGAATGGAACCAAACAATTCATTACCACAGGAAAGCATGCGCAAGTCGCTTTGGTTTTTGCAGTCACAGACAAAGGTGCGGGTAAGAAAGGTATTTCTTGCTTTTTAGTCCCAACCGATACCGAAGGCTATATTGTCTCTCGTATAGAAGAAAAGATGGGGCAGCACTGTTCGGATACGGCAACCATTGTTTTGGAGAACTGCCGCATTCCTGCTGATCATTTGCTAGGTGCTGAAGGCGAAGGTTATAAAATAGCGCTTTCAAATTTGGAGTCGGGACGTATTGGTATTGCTGCGCAATCAGTGGGCATGGCTCGCGCCGCTTTAGATGCAGCAGTTGAATATGCCAATGACCGTAAAGCCTTTGGTGTTGAAATTGTACAACATCAGGCAGTTGCTTTTCGTTTAGCCGATATGGCGACACAAATTGAAGCTGCACGTCAGTTAATTTTCCATGCAGCCGCTTTGAAGGATGCAGGTTTGCCATGTTTAAAAGAAGCGTCTATGGCCAAATTGTTTGCCTCAACCATGGCGGAGCGTGTTTGTTCTGATGCTATTCAAATTCATGGTGGCTATGGCTATGTTTCAGATTTTCCTGTTGAACGAATTTATCGGGACGTCCGTGTGAGCCAGATTTATGAAGGGGCGTCTGATATCCAGCGTCTTGTCATTGCACGTGAAGTCACCAAGGTTTAAGTCGACTCAGTTTTAGACCTTGGTCGATGTTCAAAGCCTGCATTTTCATTGAGGGATTTGGAAATTGTAGGTGCATTTAAAACATGGTTATCTAGGTGCAGCAGTTAGTTACAAGTATTAAGTCGAGCAGCTGAGCTGCTCTAGGTTTTCAAACAATATAGGACTGACAATGAGGTCAGTTCAACGCTTAAAACAATAAAGAATATGGACGGCCAAAGTGGATTTGGCCTTAAAAAATGGATAATGCGAGGTTGTCGTGATGAAGACATTAGAACAAGCCCATCAAGAATTTAACTATGATCAACTGATTCAAGAACAATTGGTCGGCCAACCCAATGCAATGAATGCTTATATTGAGTGCTGTCAGCGCTATGTCGGGCAGCAAAAAACAGCACTCATTTGGGAAGGAAAAAATGGCGAGTCAGAGCAATGGAGTTTTGAACAGCTCGATGTTGCCTCAGCACAGTTGGCAAATTATTTTAAAAGTATTGGCATTCAAGTGGGTGACTGTATCGCAGGGCTGTTAACGCGTACGCCTGAACTGCTGATTACGATTTTAGCAACATGGCGGATCGGTGCGATTTATCAGCCTTTGTTTACTGCTTTTGAGTCGAAGGCGATTGAACATCGAGTTTTAACTGCGAACACCAAATTGATCGTGACCAATGCAGAGCAACGTCCAAAGCTAAATCACGTTGAAGTCAAACATATCCTGACTGTGAATGCAGGAACAAACTTAGCTAGCAATGAAGCTGAATTTTGGCAGGAGGTCAAACAACAGTCTGATCAATGTGAAGCTGTTTTACGTAGCTTTGATGATGATTTCCTGATGATGTTTACCTCAGGCACCACAGGTTTGGCCAAATCAGTGCCTGTCCCTTTAAAAGCTGTTTTGGCTTTTAAGGGTTATATGCAACATGCGGTTGATTTAAGAGAAGACGATTCATTTTGGAATTTAGCCGATCCGGGCTGGGCTTATGGGTTGTACTACGGCATTACAGGCCCGCTCAGTTTGGGGCATAGCATCATTATGGATGAGCGTGCATTTAGCGTCGATCATGCGGTTGAAGTCATTAAAAAGTATCGCGTCAGTAACTTAACGGGTTCGCCTACAGCTTTTCGGATGTTCTTTGGTTTTAAAGAAAAGTTTGATCCTTCCATTAAGACCCATTTACGCGCCGTCAGTAGTGCGGGTGAGCCTTTGACCCCAGAAGTGATTCATTGGTTCAATAATGATCTGAACGTCAACATTTATGACCAATATGGACAAACTGAGTTGGGCATGGTGATTGCCAACCATCATGCACTGGAGCATGAGAAAAAAGTCGGGTCGGCAGGCTTTGCCAACCCTGGACACCGCTTTGCTGTGCTGGATGCGAATCACCAAGAAGTGAAGTGCGGTGAAATTGGAACGTTGGCGATAGACTTTAGCCAGTCACCACTGACATGGTTTAAAGGCTATGGTGGCAATAACCGTAAGTCCTTTGTGGGGCAGTATTATTTAACCGGTGATACGGTCAAACTGAATGAAATTGGCGGTATCGACTTTGTTGGGCGTGCTGATGATGTCATTACAACGTCAGGCTATCGCGTTGGGCCTTTTGATGTCGAAAGTACCTTGCTTGAGTGTGTAGAAGTACTTGAGTCGGCTGTGATTGGTAAGCCTGACCCAGAGCGCACGGAAGTGGTGAAAGCTTTTGTGGTGCTAAAGCCACAGTACCAAGCCTCTAAAGAGTTGGATAGCAAACTCCAAGCCTATGTGCGTTCACGTTTATCTAAACATGCGTATCCGAAAGAAATTGAGTTTGTTGAAAGCTTGCCAAAAACGTCGAGTGGCAAAATTCAACGTAATTTGCTGAAACAGCAAGAAGTGGCAAAGATGCAAACCCTACAAGCTGCCATTTAATTTACAAATAAAAGGGTCTTAAAGCTAAAGCCAGCCAGTTCTAATAGACTGGCTTTTTCTTTATCCATTCATAGCGGCATGTGACCTGTGGAATACCACTAGAAATATAGCTGGAGATATAAATAGCCTAAGTAAATTTGACTAGGCAACTATTATGATTCAATCTCCGTAACTTAAAAGTCAAAAAGTTGAGCTATCTAAAGCACATAGCATTTATTGAATTTGTGCATGGCTAACCTTGGTTTCATGGGTATAATTCGCCATCAACATTTTCTTTAGCAAAAGGCTGAATCATGGACGAGTTAGATGAAAGTCTAGAACTCAGTAATGCTGAAATGCACCTCTATAGTCGTCAGATTTTATTGGACGGTTGGGATATAGAGGCACAAGAAAAACTCAAGTTGGCCAATGTACTCATTGTCGGCTGTGGCGGCATTGGTTGTATGACTGCGGAGTTATTGGCACGTGCTGGCGTAGGGCAAATCACCCTGATTGATGCTGATACGATCGAAGTGAGTAATCTCCAAAGACAGATTGCCTATGTAGAAAATAATGTCGGTTTTTATAAAGCAGAGGTTTTGGCCCAGCGTTTAAAGCAGATCAATCCCTACATCCAAGTCCATGCGCATGCTGTAAAACTTGATACAGCCAATGCAGCCAGTTTAATTTCAGGTCAAGACTTAGTTCTTGATGGTTGTGATAATTTTACGACACGATATTTGGTCAATCAGCAGTGTAAAGCAGCCAATGTTCCACTCATCAGTGCATCGGCCATTGGTTTTCAAGGGCAACTGTTTATGGTGGAAGGTGAGTCCGCTTGCTATGAATGTCTGTTCCCGAAAGAAGAACATGCGAATGAAAGCCTGCGCTGTGCAGATTCAGGTGTTTTGGCCACCACGCCGAACGTGATGGCCAGCCTTCAAGCGCATCATGCACTTTTATACTTGGGTTTAAATGTCACCGCACTCAAACAACGCCTGTTGCTTTGGGATGGTCTAAGTATGAAACAACGTTTGCTTGCTTTCGAAAAAGATACAGATTGTCTCGTTTGTCAGGCAAGATAAGCCTACAATTTTTTCATTCTTTGATACACTCAATACAATTTATTTTTGACCGATATTATGAAGAACAATATCTTTTTAGATGGACTGCGCTCTGTTGCCCGTGTTGGGGAAACAGCTGTCATTGCTGCACGTGCGGGTATTAAGTACGCCACTGAAAAACCAAGTAATGCCAAACTGATGCGTGAAACCTTCGAGTCTCTAGGTTCAACCTATATCAAGTTGGGTCAGTTTATTGCAAGTACACCTTCACTTTTTCCACGTGAATATGTTGAAGAGTTTCAAGGCTGTTTAGACCAAACTCCATCTTTACCGTTTAGTTATGTACAGGGGGTTTTGGCGTCTGAGTTTGAAGGCCGAAACCTGTCTGAGATTTTTGCATCGATTGATGAAACACCTTTAGCTTCAGCGTCTATTGCCCAAGTCCATGCTGCAAAGCTAGTGACGGGTGAAGATGTAGTGATTAAAGTACAAAAGCCGGGTGTAGAAACAATTCTATATACCGACTTAAATGTTCTGCACTGGGCAACCAAGGTTTTAGAAAAAGCAGTGCCTAAAGTTAAATTTGCATCGCTTGCAGACATTGTGGAAGAAATTAAAACCCGCATGGTTCGAGAAGTCGATTTTATTGAAGAAGCCAGTAATCTGGATGACTTTGTGAACTATCTCAATATCACGCAAAACCATAAGGCGATGGCACCTAAAGTTTATCATCAATATTCGACTCGCCGTGTGCTCACCATGCAGCGTCTTTACGGTGTGCCATTAACTGATTTTGAAGTGGTTAAACAGCGTTGCAAAGATCCTTCCCAAGTCCTGATAACTGCCATGAATACATGGTTTGGTAGTCTAATGATGTGTAATAGCTTCCATGCTGACTTACATGCTGGAAACCTAATGCTGCTTGATGATGGTCGTGTGGGTTTTATTGATTTCGGCATTGTGGGACAGTTGAAACCTGAAGTATGGACAGCTTGTATCGCCTTTATGGATGCCTTACAAAAAACGGATTATGCACTCATGGCAGAAAACATGCTGAAAATGGGCATGACCGCAGTGCAGATTGATACTCAGGTGTTGGCCGCAGATCTTGAGCGTTTATTTAGTGGTGTGTTGTTGGCAGATCCGCAAGAATTGCTGAGTTCAAACCCAGCAGATTTGAATGACATCATGATGGATATGGTCGCAGTGGGCGAGCGTCACGGTATTCGCTTCCCGCGTGATTTTGCCTTGTTATTTAAACAGATGCTGTATTTTGATCGTTTCATGCGCATCCTTGCGCCGTATACCGACATCTATGCTGACCAGCGTTTGCAAATGGTGCAAACTATGGATCCAAATGTGTTGTTAAAAAACTAAGTTCTTTTGAAGCACATTCACCAAAAAATCCCTTTCAGTCCTTCTTTTGAAAGGAGGGACTGAAAAACGCTTTCCTGTTTAAGCGGTGAGAAACATGGTTTCGCAAGGCAGGGATTAAAAAGTCAAATCTGTTAAAGGTAATAATGTGGACGCAATTATCATTGAAGGCTTAAAAGTTGAAACAGTGGTTGGCTGTTTTAACTGGGAACGTCAGATTATTCAGCCTTTAATGTTGGATATGATTATTCAAACAGATTTGGAGCAAGCTTCAAACTCAGATGACTTAGACCATACCTTAAACTATGCTGAAATTTGTGAAATCGCGGCAAAGGTCATTCAAGATGCTAAGCCTGAACTGATTGAACATGCGGCAAAATTGGTCATCAACGCACTTTTTTCTACCTTTCATGCGATTGAATCGATTAATATTACCATCCGTAAGCCTGCCATTATCGCGCAAGCAAATTCTGTAGGAATTCGTCTTGAACGCCACCGAAACGATTTTCGCCCTAGCTCTGGCGAGTAATAATAATCCAAAGCAACATTTTTTATATGCCTCTGAGCAACTTGCTAAAATTGGGCAACTGCAATTTTCGAACATTTATTTAATTCCATGCCGTGATGGAGTTGGGGCAGATTATTGGAATGCAGCCTGTTTGCTGAAATCGTCTTTGTCCGTTGCCGATATTTCGGTATTGCTGAAAAATATGGAAGCAGTATCTGGGCGTGTCCGTCCATCACATCAGATTTCACTGGATGTCGATTTGATTGCATGGGGTGAAAACTTAGAACATATGCAGTTCAATCCCAAAAAATTGCCTTTGGCTTTAGATGTTAAAATTCCAATGTTCGATGTGTGGAAGGATGCTGCATTTCAACATCAAGCGCATACATTTCCAACGGTAAGCTGCTTGGAAACCAAATAACATATCGAAGTGTGATTGGCACTTGAACTGGCTTAACATGCTTATAAAATATAATTCGCAGCGAGCTATTTTCATGAAAATACAAATTTTGAGTGCTCTTTCTTTAGTAGTGTTTCTAACGGGCTGTCATTCAACTCCGTCCAAAATGACAGCGACAACTGCTATGGATATAACGAGTGTATCTCAAACGACTGAAAAACAAGGGTTAAAACTAGCTGTTCAGGCCTATACCCAAGATCAATCGGATTATCAAACTCGCCTATATGATTTAAACCAAGACGGAATCGATGACGCCGTGGTGCTATTAAGTGGGATGGAGTGGTGTGGTTCTGGTGGCTGTACATTGCTGGTCTTTCAAGGTCTTGCAAATGGAAGTTTTCAACCGCATAGCAAAATGACCGTGTCATCTACACCGATTTATGCCTTAAGTACTCAAACCCAAGGTTGGCGTGATTTATCGGTCTATACCCGAGGTTTAGGGCAAGTCGTGCTGAAATACAATGGGAAAAGCTATCCATCTAACCCATCACTAGCGTCAAAATATACGGCGAATTTAAAGCAAGTAGGTAATACTTTATTACTGCCGATCGTTGTGGAATAACTCAGCACTCAGCCAATAAAAAAGCAGTGGCATAACCACTGCTTTTTTATTGGGTTCAAACCATTGTGGTTTAAATAAAATAACTGGTCTTGGTCATGAGTTTTGAAATCGCCGTCATGGTAATTTTGACAGGAATCGGTAAATCGACACCGCCAGCATTCAGTGCTGTATCACGATGGTGTAATTCATCTTCATTCATTTGCACAAGGATATTACGAGAACGGTCATCTTGAGCAGGGAGTTGGCTGATGTGATGCTGTAAGTGCAGGCTCACTTGGCGTTCAGTTTCTGCAACAAAACCTAAGCTATATTTATCGCCTGCAATGCCTGCGATTGCGCCCATACCAAAGGATAAGCCGTACCAAATAGGATTGAGCAGACTGGTATGGCTATCCAGCTCTTTTAATCGGTCTTCACACCATGCAAGATGGTCTTGTTCTTCAATCGCGGCTTGTTCCATTTCGCGGCGTACATTTGGCAGTTTTGCCGTTAAAGCTTGCCCATGATAAAGCGCTTGCGCACAGACTTCACCACTATGGTTGACCCGCATTAAACCTGCAACATGACGCGCTTCACTCACGGCGAGTTGGGTTTCGACCGCCTTGCCTGGGTTTTCACGTTGAGCAGACGTCGTGCCTGGAACTAAGCTGCGCAGGGCTTGATCAAAAGAATTGATAAATTCATCGATGCCAGTGTAATGACGCATAACTTTAGTCCTCTAACTCAGGTTGTACAGTTTTTAGCATGGGTTTGAGTCGATATAACAACCACAGCGTAAAGCCCGCACTCAATACAGCAGTAATGCTGAAAAGTATTTTAATATCAATCTTCAAAACACTTAAAATGATAATCGAAAATATAGCAGAAGACACCATAAACACCGCATTTAATATGTTGTTTGCGGCAACAACACGTGCACGATGTGAACGCGGTGAATAGGCTTGCATCATGGCGTATAGCGGCACAATATAAAAACCGCCACTGATGCCGAGTAAGGTCACCGCAAGCATGACATGGTAGTAAATTGCACCGTGGTTAAACATATCCGCGACATTCATCATTGCCCCTGTACGCTCAGGTACAAAAGCCAGACTCAAAGCCAAGTAAAAGGCAAATAGGGTGAGCCCAATCGCACCGATTGGCACCATTTTAATATTCACTTCAGAGCCACCAATTCTACGACACAGCAGTGAACCAACTCCAATCCCGACAGAAAAGAACGTGAGTAAAAGACTGACGACATTTTCTGATGCATGTAGGTTTTGTTGAGTCAGCTGTGGAATTTGGGTGAGATAAGTTGCACCGTAAAACCAATACCATGAATTCCCCAGTAAAATCATAAAGATGAGGGGGAGACTTTTGGCATATTGGAGTGTTTGAAAACTGGTTCTAAAGAAATTCCAGTCAATTTTTAAGTCGGGTGAGCTGACTTGCTGTTTTAAGATAAATCGGCTGGAGAGATAACCCAAAACGGCAATGATGACGACAGTTAGGCTGATCCAAATAAGATTGCCTTGAGAAACCGAAATGACTGCGCCACCCAAAATCATCCCGATTAAAATAGCAATGGAGGTACCCGACTGAAATAGCGCATTGCCTGACATGAGTTCATTCGGTTTTAGAATCTCAGGTAAAATGGCGTATTTAATGGGGCCAAAGAAGGTGGAGTGCGTGCCCATCATAAATAGAGCCAAGAGCAGTAGCCATAAATTGCCCAATAAGAAACCCGCGGAACCGATGAGCATAATCACAATTTCTAGAACTTTGATGCCACGAATAAGTTGTGAGCGCTCAAACTTATCGGCAATTTGTCCTGCGGTTGCAGAAAAAATGAAGTAAGGCAAAATAAAAAACAGTGCGGCTAAATTATTTAAGGTACTGACATCTGCAGCTTGTTGATTAATCCATCCATAAGTAATGACTAAAAGCAAAGCTTGTTTATAGACATTGTCGTTTAAAGCACCAAAAAATTGGGTAATAAACATGGGAAGAAAACGACGGGTACTTAATAGATGTTCATTGTTTTTCATGCTTTTTGCGCTGTATTAAGTTTTATTAAGAAATGTGACTAATTGCTCAAACGTTCAATAAAATCATGTAAGATATTTAAAACCTGAAATTGGGTAAAATAATCAATAGATTTCAGTTCTTTTGTGACAATTCATTAGAGCAAATCCATAACGATTAAATAAATTTAGAGTTTTCTATGCTTGCCAAAACACAATTTAAAAAGTCGACTCTTTCATTGAGTATGAATTCTTTCATACCGTGGCATCATAACAATAAATATTTGTGTCTGAGTATCTTTTTAACGCTTTTGCCACAAGCGGCTTTGGCTGAAACCCCCGTTGCGATTGAACCAAGTAACGTACAAGTCGAGCCACAAAATTCTACAGAATTCACTGAAGACATTAAAAAAGAAGCGATTCGTCAAGGTATGGGTAGCGCGGACGAATTAAAAAAAGTTGAAAATTCTGTAGTTCAGCCCACGGTTCCAGACAGTATGCAAATGTTGCAACAGCAACAGACGGCTTTAAAAAATTTACCTGAATTTGCACCGATTGAGTTTGATGATCTTGAGGACTTGCCAACTGTACAAGTTGATCAAGGCATGGCCAATGATATTTATCAGGTGGCTGAGCAAGCGAAA
Source organism: Acinetobacter sp. SwsAc2 (assembly GCF_013391465.1). NCBI lineage: Bacteria > Pseudomonadati > Pseudomonadota > Gammaproteobacteria > Moraxellales > Moraxellaceae > Acinetobacter > Acinetobacter sp. SwsAc2. The sequence continues at coordinate 77,995 of NZ_JACBEZ010000005.1, forward strand.
GCAGAAGCTCAAGCTTACCGAAGTGGTCAAACGACAGAGTTGGTGCTAAGCGATGCAACTCAACAGGAAATGGCGGAAATTAATCAAGCTCCAGTCAATGTTGATCAACTGATGCAAAGCATTCAAGCAGACAGTAAAATTTCAGTAGAAGCCAACACTGAAGGGAATACCTTAGATTTTGGCATGAGTGCTGAAGAGCAAATTGCCAAAGAACCCAATTTCTTTAAGCGCATGCTTTATAAAATTCGACCACCAAGAGCATTAGATACTGCAAAAGTGCCGCGAATCAATGCAGATGTTGAAATCATCAATGCGAAATATGAAGGCGAGATATCCAATAAAGCGTATCAGGCTGCTTTGGTCAATTTAAAAGAAAATATTGAAGGCAAGGTTTCGAGCTTTACTGAAGAATCTTTTGAAGACTTTCCTTCAGCACTGCCACAGTTGCGGACACTTTCCAACCAAGCTGCTCAAGCCGTCGGGTTTTATAATGCTGAGTTTAAGTTTGAAAAAACCAGCAGTAATCGTGTGCGCATTCAAGTGGTACCGAATAACCCTGTGCGGATTGAAGAACAAAACATCGAGTTTAGTGGTGCAGGTCAGTACTTACCGCAGTTCCAAGTGATTAAAGTCTTACCAGAGCAAGATGTCGGTGATGTATTACACCATGGTTTATATGAGTCGACTAAAGCACGAATTAATGAAGCTGCTAGTAATAACGGTTTCTTTGATAGTTACTGGCGTTTACATGATGTGAAAGTTGAACAGCCGCAAAATACGGCAGACATTAACTTACGTTATGAAACAGGTGAACGCTATAAACTCGGCGGTGTTGAGTTTGTGATGAGCGACCCAAGCAAACCACTGCCTATTGATTTAGATGTTTTACAAAGTTTAGTGACTTGGGAGCCTGGGGCGGATTATACTTTTTGGCGTGTTAATGGTTTGGCTAATAATTTGACCAACTCACGTTACTTTAACTACAGCTTGGTAGATGCTGTTCGACCTGATCCTGTAGAAAGGGTTCGTGAGTTACCCCCTGATTTACAGCAGTTGGTCGATGACCAACAACTTTCTCGTCAGGATGTTCTGGTTCAAGAAAAACAGGAAGTTGTTTCAAGCCGTGAAGTGACGCAGTCTGTGGTAAGTGAAGCACAGTTTGCTGGTGTCAATGATGCCGAGCAAAATCAAGCACAATTAGAGCTTCGCAGCGCACAAGAAACCAAAAAAAGTGAAGAAGAACGTTTAAAACTTGAAGCTCGAGAAACAAAAGTGATCCCTGTCAAAGTCACTTTAAACGCGGACCAGTTAAATAGTGTAGAAGTCGGTGCTGGTTATGGTAGTGACTCAGGTGCACGCTTACGTACACAGTATCGCCGTGCGATTGTGAATCAACGTGGTCACTCTTTTGACGCCAACTTTGAGCTTTCAGAAATTCGTCAGTCTATCGACGGTCGTTATAATATTCCCTATAAGCATCCACTAAATGATTATATCAGTCTCGTGGGGGGGTATGAGCGTGAAGAACGAGATGACATCGGACAAGGCGTAAACTTACTCACGGAGTCTGCTGTTGCCGGGGCTGATCGTGTTATTAAAAACCCAATGGGAAATTGGCAACATACTTATGGTGTACGTTACCGTTTAGATCGATTGACGCAAAAGGGTTCAGCGAATGTAGATGATTTGCCGGATGCATTTATTGCAAATAATGACCCTGAGCAAGAGTCGCTTTTATTGGGTTATGAAATTTCTAGAATTGATAGCGATAAACGTGTAAACCCAAGTAAAGGAATTAAACAAACTTATAAAATTGAACTTGGAAGCGAAAGCCTACTTTCAGATGTAGATATGGCCATCGTAAATGCGGGTTGGCGCTTTATCTATTCATTGGGTGAAAATGACAACCATCAGTTTGTCGGACGTGGTGATCTCGGTTATATCTTTACTGAAGACTTTAATAAAGTTCCTTATAACTTACGTTATTTCACGGGTGGAGACCAAGGCATTCGTGGTTTTGACTACAAGAGTTTGTCACCTGTGGTCGATGGTTTTAAAGTGGGTGGTCAGGCCTTGGCTGTTGGCTCCATGGAATACAATTACCAATTTAAAGAAGGCTGGCGTGCGGCAGTATTCAGCGACTTTGGTAATGCTTATGATACAGATTTTAGCAATGACACCGAATACAGTGTCGGTCTTGGTGTGCGCTGGGCATCGCCGATAGGCCCGATTCGTATAGATGTAGCTTCAGGAATTTCTGATGATAGTCATCCGATACGTGTGCATTTCTTTATTGGCTCATTATTATAAAATTTAACACTTTTTGGGAAGACTATGGCTGAAGTAGAACAGCAGCAAGAACCAACACCACCTACGCCGCTTGCCAAACAGCGACGTATTTTTAGAAGTGTCCTTTTGACGCTGTTGTTGACGCTCATCTTGTTGGTGATATCGCTTGCAGTCATGTTTTCTACCGATAAAGGCAGTAAGTTCTTACTTGACCAAGTTTTACAACGCCAGCAGATTATCCAATATGAATATGAAGGCGGTAATCTGTGGAAAGGCATTATCCTTAAAAATGTGGTGGTCACCTTAAAACCTGTTGATGTCAAAATTGACCGTGCCGATGTGGTTTTAGGCTGGCGCGCCATCTTAGATAAAGAGATTCATCTACGTGAAGCTGATGTGCGCAATTTGCGCATCATTACCAAAGGTGAACCGAGTGATGAACCCTTTAAGTTCAGCGAAATTAAATTACCCTTTGTTTTACGTTTAGATACAGCAGATGTTGATCATTTAAATATCCGTACCGCATCCGATGCCCAAGTAGATTTTTATGATGTGCATTTAAATAATGCCCTCTGGTCGGGGACAGAACTTGAGTTTGAAGACTCTCGTATGGACATGGGCTATTTAGCAGTTCGTAATGCAACTGGGAAAATGAAATTCTCAGGGAAATATCCACTTGAGGCGACTGCTATTGCCAACCTACCGGCACTGCGTGATAGTTTAAATGTGCATGATATTGCTGTACATGCAACAGGAACACTGGACACCATCCAAGCGGGTTTTGCAACGCGGACACCTGACCTGTTGACAGGTTGGGCCATTTTGCACCCTGTACGTAAGCATGTACCGATGCAAGGTCAGCTTAAATTTAATCATTACAACTTACCACTCCTGACCGATTACAAACTCTATGCTGAAAAAGGCGTTGCTAAATTTTCAGGTGATATCGAACGTTTAAATATCGACTTAAATACAGATCTGAGTGGTAAAGACATTCCAAAAGGTCAATATACTGCTTTGATGCATACCGATTTGGTTCATCAACTCGATATTGATAACCTAAATGCTCAGTTGATGAAAGGTTCGGTCAATCTGGGTGGTGTGGTGAGTTGGAAAGATCATGTCACTTGGGATGTACAAGGTCGTTTAGATAAAATCAATCCTAAAGACGATGTACTGCCACAAGTGGTTTCTGACTTTCTACCGCCAAGTTTAGATGCAAAAATTGCATCTAAAGGTACGCTTGAAAAGGGTTTACACTTAACCGCAGATCTAGACTTTGATCGTTATGAAGCATGGCATCTCGCACTAGACCAAAACCCAGAGAAAAATAACAAAGTCCAGCCAATGTTGATGGATGTCTCTTGGAAAAATATTGACCGCGCCGTGCCTTATATCGGTTGGTTAAGTAGTGCTTCAGGGGATGTAAAACTGGCGTTGGTTGAAGGTCAGCAAGATATTCATGTTGCCACTGTTGTGAGTCAACACGAAAAAGCGACGTTACCTGCGGGTAATTACCTCGCACAGTTAAATTTTAAAAATAATAATTTAAATGTGCCGAGTTTTAGTTATGTGGCAGGCAAGGGAAGCTTAAGTGGCAATGCGGTGGTTGAGCTGCCAGATGAGAAACGTCAACTGAAGTGGAAAGCCGCTTTAAACGCGAAAGATTTTAATCCGCAAATGGTTGCAGAAGCTTCACCGGTTAATCTATTGAACGGAAAGCTACAAGCAAGTGGCTATGCCAAACCGAATCAGCAAATCATTCAGCTACAGGGCATTGATCTGACTGGAAAAATGGTGGGCAATAATGAAACGGTTCACTTAACGGGTAAGTCAACAGCGGCACTCCTGTTTAATGATGAAAAAGCTGGTGGTGCTTTCAAAGGCTATGCAGTGAACTATGATGGTGCTTTAAAAGCCAGCCAGTTTGAAGCCAGTCAGGGCACGTTAAACCTAAAACTTTCAGGAACGCCTGAGTTTATTAAAGTAACTGAGCTGAAACACAATGGTGTGGCAGGTCAAATTAATGCCAGTGGTTTGGTACATTTTATTCACGGTATCACTTGGGATGTGAATGCAGCATTCATTCGTTTTAAACCACAATATTTTGCATCTAGTGTTAAAGGCGAATTGTCTGGTGTAGTGAAAACCAAAGGCACATGGTCGGATGCTTTAAAACGCATTAACATTGAAAGCTTAAACCTAGCGGGTACACTGAACAATAAGCCAGTCCGTGGTACAGGTAATTTAGCTTTGGTGCTCAACTCCAGTGAAAAGGGCTTTTTACCGCAACAGTTTGAAGCGAATAATCTACTGTTGGCTTATGCCAAAAACCAAGTGCAAGCGACGGGTAATGCACAAAACCTGAGACTGAATATTAATGCACCTGCTCTGTATGAAATTTATGCGGGCTTACGTGGCCGTGCCTACGGCTATTTAAATATCCAATCTCAACCGCGTTTAAGGGCTACCGCAAACTTAGCAGTGGATAATTTTGGCTTTAAAGATCTGATTGATATGCGTAAATTACGCATTGTCGGGCAATTGCCGACATCGGAAACAACGCCGTCATTATTGACTGCAAAAATGGAAAGCTTAAGAAGTGGTAATCGTGAAATTCAACAAGGTGAAATTTCACTGGCAGGTATTCGTAAAGCCCATTTATTAAAAGTTTCTGCACAAAACGAAAAGTCGAAATTTTATGTGCAATTGGCAGGTGGTTTTAATGCGCAAAATGATTGGTTAGGTCAGATCCAAAAAGGTGATTTTGACTCTTTACGTGCACGTTTGGTACAGCGCCAAAATGCAGCAGTTGTCTATAACAGTGCCAAAGCAGATTTGTTGATTGGTGCGCATTGTTGGATGAGTCAACAAAGTCAGTTGTGTTTTGACCAGCCGATTCGTGTGAGTAAAACACGTGGCAATATTTCATTCGTAACTCAAAACCTCGACCTAAACGACTTTGCTGCCTTTATGCCTGAAGGGTTAGCAATTACAGGTAAGTTAAATGGTCATGCTAAAGCGGTTTGGGCACAAGGGTCTAAACCAAAAATTGATGCGCGTTTAGTCACTCGTGATGGTGTGATTGGCTTGGCGGCGGATGATCCACAAGATATGGGTTCTACCTTAAAATATGAACAAGTAGCTTTGGTTGCCAAAAGCATCGCGGAAGGTTTACAAATCCGTTTGGATGTCAAAACACCTGAAATTGGTGTGGGCTATGCCAATGTGGTTATTGATCCGTATCGGGACAATATGCCTATGCGCGGTGAAATTGCATTTGATCAGATACAACTCAAAGTTTTTAAACCTTTCATTGCTGATGTACGTTCGATGGGCGGAACACTTTCGTATGCAGGTAAAATTAATGGAACGCTAAAAGCACCACTACTTACAGGCGATGTCCGTCTGAAAGATGGTTCAATTAGTATGATCTCACTTCCAGTCAATTTGACCAATATTCAGCTGTATTCCGCTATACGCCAAGACCAAGCCACCATCAATGGTGCTTTTAACAGTGGTCGTGGTGTGGGGACACTTACAGGGACGGTAGATTGGAAAAATGATCCACGTATTCAGCTTCAGTTGAATGGAGAAAATCTACTGATTCGCCAAGCGCCATTAATTACCGCGCTAGTGACGCCGAAAATCACACTGGATGTTTTACCGTTGAGTAAGAAATTAAGCTTAAACGGTGAAATTCAAGTTCCTCGTGCGCTTATTTCCATGCCTGAAGCATCTGTACCTGTGGTGAACGTATCGTCTGATGTACGCGTGGTCAGAGAAGGTCAAAACCAATTGGCGATTTTAAATAGTGCAAAACCTTGGGACATTCGTGCCGATCTGATGGTTGGACTAGGTAATCAAGTTGTCTTCCAAGGCTTTAATAGTCGTATTCCATTGTTAGGACGTTTATATCTATCGCAGCGCGGTGCTGAAACTGCAATGCGTGCCAATGGTGCAATTGGGGTAAGTCAGAAAGTTAAAATTGAAGCTTATGGACAGAGTTTGGATTTAAACCGTGCCATAGCGCGTTTTAACGGTGTGTTGAGCAACCCAACACTGGATGTCGATGCAAATAAAAATGTACAAGGCAGCACTGTGGGTTTCCGTGTGACGGGTACGGCAACATCACCCAATATTCAAGTCTATAACGATGCAGGGCTTTCCGAGCAAGAAGCTTTGAATGCGTTAATTACAGGCCGCATTAATGAAGGTACAACTGGTTTAAGTCAAACGGAAGGCTTTAAGTCAGATGTCAATAACACCATTGCTGCCGCAGGGATTAGTTTAGGTTTAGGCGGCACACGCGCCTTCACTAACCAAATTGGACGTACTTTTGGTTTAAGCGGTTTAGCGCTGGATGCGCAAGGTACAGGGGATGACACACAAGTCAGCCTGACGGGTTATATTACACCTGATTTATATATTCGTTATGGCGTGGGTGTCTTTACGCCAGTCAATAAACTGACTCTGCGTTATCAAATGAACAAACGTATGTACTTAGAGGCGAGTCAGTCATTAGAGCGTGCCATCGACGTCTTCTATAACTGGAAGTTCTAAAGCTACTCTTCTGCTAAATAAAGCCTACATCATGTAGGCTTTACTTTTAGGTGTTAAAAAAGCTTAATCCGCCATTTGATAAAACTTTTTATTTGATAGATGAAGAAAACCTATGAATAACAGACACTAGATACTTAAAATCAATTAAACCATAATGAAAGTAGGTGTATAGTAAATGGACTTGCTAAATTTAGAGTGATGATCCCTATGCCGATCAATTTTGTAATACGCTTTGCAGCGATTTTATTTTCAGTTTTAATTTTAGTGGCGCTTGCTATTCAGTTTTTCTTTGATCCGCACTATACCGTGGTCTTTTGGATCTTTGCTATGCCGTTCATTTTAGGTACTCCAATTTTAGCATCTGTAGTTTTAGCGAAAAATGAAGAGCTTGATATTCACTCAGTCAATTAAAAATGACCTGAAAATATAGCTTTTCAACCTAAAAAGTCCGTCAAGTGATGGGCTTTTTTATGCAATCTTAAATTTTGCAAAACTCGCACAATTTTTTTCAAACATATTTGCTATGTTGATCTTTTATTTAAAGAAATATTTTTTATGAAAAAAATCTTAATGCTTGGATTAATGGTTGCTGCTATTTCGGGTTGTAGTACTGCGCAAAAGAATGAAACTGAAAAGCCAACTTTAGGTATGGCTAATCCTGCCAGTACATACTGTGTTGAACAGGGTGGTAAATTAGAGATTCGAAAAGAGGCCAATGGTGAAGTAGGCTATTGCCATTTGCCGAATGGTCAAGTCATTGAAGAATGGGCGCTTTTCCGTGCTAGTCAAAGCAAATGTGTTGCTGAGCAAGCGACAGCTTTGATTGGTCAGTCAAATTTAACTGAAGCACAGATTAAGCAAAAAACCAGTGCGAAGATGGTTCGCTTAGTTCAACCAGGGCAGCCTGTGACTATGGATTATCGTGAAGACCGTGTGACAGTAACAGTCGATCCGAAAACCAATAAAGTAGTTCAAGCAAGCTGCGGTTAATTTTTCTAAGAATAAATGCCCAAATTTGGGCTTTTATTCTATTTAACGTGGGTAATGGTTCTTCATTTGAAAAAGTTTGATTATGATAGGGCGAATAGGAGAGTTGTAATGAAAAAGTTATTCGCTTTGGCTGCTGTGATTGCACTGGTGGGTTGTGCTGAAAAAAAACCGTTAACACCAGAAGAGCAATGGCATGGCTATTGTAAAAGTATTGGTAATGCAGCACGTTCAATTATGTTAGACCGTCAAAATGCCATTGAAAAAGATAAAGCAATTGAGCATGCCAATAAAGTTGAAGACGAAATGACCAAAACATTTGCGTTAGAAATTATTGAAGATGTTTATGCTTTACCTGAGGCTGAAATTAAATCCGATATTGAAGGTGCACGTGAAAAAGTTCGGGTGAAATATACTGAAAAATGTATTGCAACACCGCATACTGAAATGCCAGATTACAAACCGTTCTAAGGAACGGTTTTTTTATTTTTTGCATGGAACTTTTTGTGACAAAACTCTAAATCATATATATAGCAAAGCATATAAAAATAAAGAATAATGAACATAGAATAAAAAACGAGAGGAGCAGAAAATGGAAGTTGTTGGCTATTTAAATCACGCTGATTTACTCTTGGAAGATGAAAATGGTGTGGCCGTAATTGGCGGTGGTCATTATGTCCTTAGCTTGGGTGACCATGTATACTTCAAACACGCACTTGACCATGAACCTACACGAATTTCAGTACAAATTTCTTTTGCAAGCTCTGCACATCAAAATTTGCATGATGATGAAATTCAGATGAAATTTGAAGGTTGCCGTGAAAGTTTCAAACAATATATTCAAGCCACAACAGTACACTAAGGTTGAATATTTATATTGCGTAAAAAGAGGCAACATAGGTTGCCTTTTTTGTTTTTAAATGGCAGTTCAAAGTTAATGTGAAACATTTCCAAACGATCTGACTATATTGCTGTTTTTATGTTCAATCGATATGAACATCATTTAGTTAGAAAATAATGGGCATCACGAAGAAACACTTGTAGCGCATTAACTTTTAACTGGAATTTTAGTAAAATTAAGCAGTCCATATTATTTACGTAGCTTTATTTAAAGCAGGAATACGCAAATAATTTTTTAAAAAAGAGGAATAACACCGTGCTAGAAGCTTACCGCCAACACGTTGCAGAACGTGCCGCACTCGGAGTCCCACCGAAGCCACTTGACGATGCTCAAACAGCTGCATTAGTTGAATTATTAAAAAACCCACCAGCTGGCGAAGAAGCATTTTTAGTTGATTTACTAGAAAACCGTGTTCCAGCGGGTGTTGACCAAGCTGCATATGTTAAAGCTGCATTCTTAGCTGCTTTGGCTAAAGGCGAGGCGACTTCTCCATTAGTTTCTAAAGAACGTGCGGTTTACTTACTAGGCACTATGCTTGGTGGTTATAACGTTGCTCCTTTAGTTGCTCTTCTTGACGATGCTGCACTTGCTGAATTAGCTGCTGAAGCATTAAAGAAAACGCTTCTAGTATTTGATGCATTCCATGACGTTGCAGACAAAGCAAAAGCGGGTAACGCGAATGCACAAGCGGTTATGCAGTCTTGGGCTGATGCTGAATGGTTCACGACTCGTAAAGACGTTCCGACTGAAATCAAACTGATTGTTTTCAAAGTAACTGGCGAAACTAACACTGACGACTTGTCACCTGCACAAGACGCATGGAGCCGCCCAGACATTCCATTGCACGCAAATGCAATGTTGAAAAACGTACGTGACGGTATCAACCCAGAAGTTCCTGGTGAAGTTGGTCCACTTAACCAAATCAAAGACTTAATCGCGAAAGGCAACCAAGTTGCTTACGTAGGTGACGTTGTTGGTACTGGTTCAAGCCGTAAATCAGCAACTAACTCTGTACTTTGGTTCTTCGGTGACGAAATTGCTCACATCCCGAACAAAAAAGACGGTGGTTACTGCTTAGGTTCTAAAATCGCTCCGATTTTCTTCAACACAATGGAAGATGCTGGCGCATTGCCAATCGAGATTGATGTTGCCAACATGAACATGGGCGACGAAATCGTTCTTAACATTGATCATGCTGCTGCAAAAGTTACTGCAACTAAAGACGGCGCAGTCATTGCTGAAGCTGAACTTAAAACTCCAGTTCTTCTAGACGAAGTACGTGCGGGTGGTCGTATCAACTTAATCGTTGGTCGTGGTTTGACGACTAAAGCGCGTGAAGCTTTAGGTCTTGCTCCATCGACTTTATTCCGTACTCCAGTTCAACCTGCTGCTACTGGCAAAGGTTTCACTCAAGCACAGAAAATGGTTGGTCGCGCATGTGGTCTTCCTGAAGGTCAAGGCGTACTTCCAGGTACTTACTGTGAACCTAAGATGACGACTGTTGGTTCGCAAGATACCACTGGTCCAATGACTCGTGACGAATTGAAAGACTTGGCTTGCCTAGGTTTCTCTGCTGACCTTGTTATGCAATCTTTCTGTCATACCGCTGCGTATCCAAAACCAGTTGACGTTCAAATGCAACACTCACTTCCTGATTTCATCATGAACCGTGGCGGTGTGTCTTTACGTCCAGGTGACGGTATTATTCACTCTTGGTTAAACCGTATGCTTCTTCCAGATACAGTTGGTACTGGTGGTGACTCACATACTCGTTTCCCAATTGGTATTTCATTCCCAGCAGGTTCTGGTCTTGTAGCCTTCGCTGCTGCGACTGGTGTTATGCCACTAGACATGCCTGAATCTGTACTTGTTAAGTTCAAAGGTAAAATGCAACCTGGTATCACTCTACGTGACCTTGTACATGCCATTCCTTACGTTGCGATTCAGCAAGGTGACTTAACTGTAGAGAAGAAAGGTAAGAAAAACATCTTCTCTGGTCGTATCCTTGAGATCGACTTAACAGAAATGGAAACTGACTTAACGGTTGAGCAAGCATTCGAACTTTCTGATGCATCTGCTGAACGTTCTGCTGCTGGTTGTTCTATCACACTTTCTGAAGAGAAAGTTGCTGAATACCTGAAATCAAACATCACAATGTTGAAGTGGATGATTTCTGAAGGTTATGGCGATGCGCGTACTATGGCTCGTCGTGTAGAGAACATGGAAAAATGGTTAGCGAACCCATCACTTCTTAAAGCTGATGCTGACGCTGAATACACGAAAGTGTATGAAATTGACCTTGCGACAATTACTGAACCAGTGCTTTGCTGCCCGAATGACCCAGATGACGCGAAATTGCTTTCTGATGTTCAAGGCGTGAAAATTGACGAAGTATTCGTTGGTTCATGTATGACAAACATCGGTCACTTCCGCGCAACTGGTAAGTTGTTAGAGAAAGTTCCTGGTGGCGTACTTTCAACTCGTTTGTGGATTGCTCCACCTACGCGTATGGACGAGCGTCAATTGATGGAAGAAGGTTTCTACAATACTTATGGTAAAGCTGGCGCGCGTACTGAAATGCCAGGTTGTTCATTATGTATGGGTAACCAAGCACGTGTAGCACCAAACACTACTTGTGTATCGACTTCTACTCGTAACTTCCCGAACCGTTTAGGTCAAGGTGCGAATGTTTACTTAGCTTCTGCTGAACTTGCTTCTGTTGCTGCTGTACTTGGTAAATTACCAACTCCAGAAGAATACCAACAGTATGCAGCTCAAATTGATAGCATGTCTGCTGACATCTACCAATACTTAAGCTTCGACAAAATGGGCGACTATACTGACGCTGCTGCGAATGTTGATACGAAGAAAATTGCTGCTGCTCAGTTGACTTAATTTTTTGAAAATTAAGATTAAATGAGTTGAAAATAAGGGCTGATTAATCAGCCCTTATTTTTTGAGTATAAAAATGCAAAAATTTGAAATAAATGAATCGAGATTAGTATGCTTTACGATAGAAATCTTGTAGAAACCTTAAAGTGCTTTAAAGTGATAGGGAATTGTTTAAAAGAAATTTATGCTGGGGAGACATATATGTGTAGAGTTCTCTCTGTGCAACTAAGAATGTTATTATGTGATTATAGTAATAAGTCAGAACCACTATTGCTAAGGTTGATACCAGGTCTGGAATTACAGACTTTTGAGCATGTTGGTTGTAATGATAAAGAAATTTCAGCCTACATAGGTATGCCTTTTGAAGTAAGATGCTATTGGAATGGAGTTGAGGATAGCTTACCAATATTAGGGAAAGAATTATTACCTTTAAATACTTGGATTAATCAAATTGTATTAGCACATCCTGTGCCTATAACTATAGAAAGATTAATCAAAATCATGGCAAATAAAGAAGGTGGTGCGCATGTAGATAAAGATCTTCATCCGCTGATAATGAAGTTACAAGAAACTGTTTTTAGAAAACTTAATCAAGGAGATTTGATTATTTTGGGGTTGGCAAAGGTAGTACAACAATTAATTTTTCAAATTATTCAAGAAAATGCAAAATACCTAAACTTAGATAACATAAATAAAAATTATCTTACTTCAATAAAATTAACTAAAGTACCAAAGGAGTGTTTTGAGCAGCCGTTCAATACTGCACAGTTGTTGATGTTACATTATTAGAAATTAAAAGCCCTGATAGTTTAGGGGGTAGCAGTATATAGCCTCAGATTCATTACATATGAGTATGAAATAGAAAGCTTAAATTTTATTTTAAACAAAATAATTAACGCCACTTTACAGCTCAACCAATAAATCGTTTAATCCCCCACATTAAAGAATGATTTAAAAAAGTTGATCTAGAAATGGCTAAACAATCCCGATTCCTCTGTATAGGTGGTTTCCTCAACGGAACCCAAGTCAAAGACCAAGGTGACAGTTTTGTCTGTGTGGAAAATGGTAAACAAGTGACCTACCGAAAAATGGAAATTTTCCATCAAGACTCGTGGGATCAAGATTACTATGTGTGTGAAACGACAACAGACCAACAAGCCAAAAATTGGGTGTATGACATCGAGTAAGTCCGTGACAAGATCGTGAGTTAAAATAGACCAAAATACACGTGGTCTATTTTTTTGTTGTCATATTTATAATTATAAAAAATTAGAGCATTATAAATATCGATTGTTTGTTTTTCACTCAGTTTTTCTGTGAAAAGGAACTTATATCGGCAATACAAATATCTTAAATCTAAATTAAAGATGTATTTGCTAATGATAATTAGTATCACTTATATTATTTTTTGTTTATAATTTTTCGAAATGGATTGATATGTAATGACTCAAACCACTGAGATGTTCGAAAAGGATTTTACGAATCTTAGTACTTGTGATGCTACAAAGGTGCTTGTTTTACTTAAGCATAGTAGGCACGTGCGCACTTTAAAATTATCAATTCATTGTCTTATTTTTTCTCATTAGCTGTGAATGTCCTGATATGTTTATACGTCCTCTGTCTACGCAAAAGCCACTCTATTTGGCGATGCAAATTATTTTCCTGTCTTCAACTGCCATGCTGTCTATAACACACGCAAACACCGTGGAAGAGGAGGAGGCGAATGCAACGTCTCAGCCAAATGCACAGTTGGCGACCATTACCCTTACAGCCCAAGATAAAACAGCAGTTACCGAAAATACAGGCAGCTATACGACGAGTAGCACAAATACCGCAACCAAGTTAAATTTATCCCTACGTGAAACCCCACAAACAGTCAAAGTCTATACCCGTGAATATTTGGATGACCGAAACATTGAGTCCTTCCAAGATTTGATGAGTAATATTACAGGTGTATCTACTCCGCGTACGGACGAACGTCAACGACCTTATGCACGCGGTTTTGATGTAGATTACTTCCTTATCGATGGCAAGCCAACAACTGCAAACTTAGTGGCAGCTGACTTAGATTTAAGTATTTATGATCGTGTTGAAGTCGTAAAGGGTGCTAATGGTTTAATGACTGGAGCTGGAAGCCCAGCAATGGGTATTAATTTAATCCGTAAGCATGCAAATTCAAGGGAATTTGCTGGATCAGTAAGTGCATCGGCAGGTTCGTGGAATAGTTATTCAAGCTCGGCAGATCTATCTGCACCTTTAAATAATGATGGTTCACTTCGTGGACGCATCTTTGTAAAACATTCTGATGAAGATTCATTTATGGATTTTTATGAGAAAGAGCGAAATATTGTTTATGGTGCAATTGATTATGATATTAGCGATAAAACACTATTATCTTTCGCAGCATCTTATCAAGAGTTGAATCGCGATGGTGTGCGTTGGGGAGGCTTACCCGCATTTTATACCGATGGTACCAGAACCAATTTTGATCGATCACTAACAGTTAGTTCTGACTGGACGTATTGGGACGCAAAAACGACTATGCTTTTTGCTGACTTAAAGCATACTTTGTTTAATGATGTAAGTTTAAACGTTTCATATTTATACAGACAAGAAGATTCATCTTCAAACTTGTTGTACACAACAGGGCAAGTGAATAAAGAAACAAATAAACTTCCTGTCTATAATGAGGCTACCAAAAAGTATAATGTTTCTGTTTATGCAGATGATCAACGTACCGATGAAAATAATGTCGATGTTTATATCGCAGCACCTTTCACACTTGCCGGCCGTGAGCAAGAGATTGTTATTGGAGGGGCATGGAATAAATCTGAACTAAAGAAAAATAATTTTGGTGGTTCTTATTATACGGGGGGGAATGTATTAAATGTAGATGCATTAAACTTTAACGATATGAATACCCAAATTGTTGTACCTATAGAAAAAAATCAAAAAGGTGTACTCAATAACACGGTTCAAACAGCAGGTTACATTTCAGGTAAATTCCATATTTTAGATCCATTAAAAGCAGTTGCAGGTGTTCGTGTTTCAAATTGGGAATACGAAGCAGCAGATGGTAAAGGGAATAGAGAGTTTAAAAATGAGATTACACCTTACTTTGGCCTTATTTATGACGTTGCGCGAGATTATTCAGCATACCTGAGCTATACCAGTATTTTTAAACCACAAAACAGAAAAGATGTAAGTGGTAATTACCTTGATCCTATTGATGGTAAAAGCTATGAAATGGGTTTAAAAGGTGAATATTTGGATGGAAAGCTAAATGCCTCCTTATCTATCTTCCGAATTGAGCAAGATAATGTTGCAGAGCAATTATATGATTCAAATGGAAAAGAAGTAAAAGTTAAAGATAGCAACGGGGCTGATACCCCAGAAAATGCTTATTTTGCAGCTGAAGGTGTAACCAGTAAAGGTGTTGAACTCAATATTGATGGCGAGCTTAATGAGAATTGGGGGCTTAGCTTTGGTGTTGCCAATTTTGATGCTAAGGATGCTAAAGGTGTTGATTATAACTCTACCAGTTCTCGGACTACGGCAGACTTATTTGTTAAATATAAAAATGAAGCATGGTATGCCGGTGCTGGTCTAAATTATTTTAGTAAAATTTATAAAGGTACTGGTGCGACGCGTGTGGACAGAGGTGATTTGTATCTTGCAAATGCAATGCTGGGTTATAAGTTTGATCCAAATTTTAGTACACAACTCAATGTAAATAATTTATTTGATAAAAAATATTATGATGGAATAGGCTCAGATTCAATGATTTGGGGCGAACCAAGAAATGCAACATTAAGCTTTCATTATAAATTTTAATTTTAAAGTTATGTTGCTGTAAAAACAAAAAAGACCCAATTGGGTCTTTTTATTTTTTAAGATTATGTATTTTTAAAATACTGAGCTCAGTTTTAAAACATCATGTAATCTAAAGCATAGAAATTGTACATTGAGAAACTTTAGCCTGTTCATCACTGACTTATCTGTTTTAGAATTAATGCAATAAGCATCATTGGATATCTCATGAACTATCAATTCGATGCATTTATGACCATTGTTGCAGCAGTTGCTGTGCTATTGGTCGGTTATGTATTTGTGAATAAAGTCAGTATTTTAAAAAAATATAACATTCCCGAACCAGTTGCGGGTGGGTTGGTTGCAGCTGTTATCACTTATATCTTATTTAAAAGTTCAAACATAACTGTCAACTTTGATACCAATATTCAGCAAATTTTTATGCTGATGTTCTTCACCTCTGTGGGGTTAAGTGCAAGCTTAGTTAAGCTCAAAGAAGGTGGGAAGTCGCTGCTTATATTTTTAGTCTGCGTTATTGTATTTGTCCTGCTGCAAAATGTGGTCGGTATTAGTCTTGCCAAAGTTTTAGGTCTAGACCCGCTGATTGGTTTAATTACCGGTTCGGTCACACTCACAGGTGGTCATGGGACAGCAGGTGCATGGGGCACGATATTTGAACAAGAACATGGTGTGCATGGTGCGATTGTGCTGGGTATGGCAAGTGCAACATTTGGTTTAATCATTGGTGGGGTAATAGGTGGACCTATCGCTAAATTTCTGATACGTCGCTACCAGTTGGCTGAAGAAATTCCAGCAGCAACAGGGCGTAATGAAGCGCCACCTTCAGCACAAACGGCTCCATTTGAATTTCCTGAAAAAACACGTCTAATTACGGCAGATGATGCGGTCAAAACCATGGGGATGTTTGCCATTTGCATCAGCTTTGCATACTTCATGACAGGGGTAGCTAAAGGGCAGTGGTTTGAGCTACCAAGTTTTGTTTGGGCGCTAATGTGTGGTGTGGTTTTACGTAATATTTTAGAGCATGGTTTGAAAGTTCAGGTCTTTGACCGCTGCATCGATGTATTTGGCAATGCTTCACTGGCACTGTTTTTAGCCATGGCGTTGATGTCCTTACAGCTTTGGTTGTTGGCAGATTTGGCTGGTCCACTGGTGATTATCCTGATTGTTCAAACTATATTTTTAGCACTTTATTTGTACTTTGTAACTTTCCGTGTAATGGGCAAGAACTATGATGCTGCAGTACTGTGTGCAGGTCAATGTGGTGTCAATTTAGGTGCGACACCGACAGCAATTGCCAATATTCAAGCGGTAACCAATACCTATGGACCATCCCATAAAGCCTTTTTGATCATTCCGCTGACGGGCGCATTCTTTGTCGATATTGTGAATGCTTTTGTGATTCAGCTCTCAATTGGTATTTTGGGTTAATATTTTTAGAGATGATATCGTTAATAAAAAAGCACCTTGGGGTGCTTTTTTATTGGCTACCATTTTGTATTTGAATAATGTGTACTATTTAAAATATCAGTATTCTAAAACTTATAGACATTAAAAAGCCCCATGGTTAGGGGCTAGTCGTATGCACATCTAAGGCACATACTGTAAGAGGCTCATCTCATACTGCGTGTATTAAACCACATTTACACAATATTTGCAGCAATCACTCAATCATAATGAGGTCGGATTTATTTTCGAGCTTCAAAGGGCGTAAGGCAAAAATGGAGCGTGTATGACGTACACCTTTCATTGAGTATAAGTTTTTACGCAAAAAGCGTTCATAGTGTTCTGCATTTTTCACGGCAACTTTGAGTAAATAGTCGTAATCGCCAGTTACTAAATGCGCTTCAATCACTTCAGGCATGTAAGCCAGTGCTTCACTAAATTGTTCTAAGATTTCATCATCATGGCGTTCAAGGGTAATTTCAATAAAAAACAGCTCATTAATCCCAATGGCTTTTGAATTAATCTTTGCTGTATAGCCTTCAATGATGTTGAGATTTTCTAGGCGTTTTACACGTGTCCAGCAAGGAGAAGAGGACAGCCCAACTTTCTCAGCCAACTGGGTAACGGTCAGGCGGCCATCTTGGCGAAGTTCAGACAAAATACGACGGTCAATTTTATCTAAAACGTAGTGGGCGTCATTCATAATGTATTCCTGCGTATAATTTTCTTTATAAACTATTTTATGTGAAAATATTTCTCAATAAATACTCAAAATAAGCAAATAAAAGAGAAATACTCTGCATCAGCCATGACTACAATAAAGTGATTCAATCAAAGTCATTTGGGAAATTGACTTTGATTTGCAAACAGCGTCTATAAAGGGAAGGGTGCCTTTTATTGGCGCTGTTTGCTTACTTATTTATTGTATTTTTTGCGTTTTTGATCTTTGTTTAAACCAATAAGTTAGGGTTAAGCAGCCAATCCAAAGTGGAATCAGCATTACTGCAATTCGCATATCATGTGTGAGCCACATCACCACTAAAATACCAAGCATAAATACAATACAGATATAGTTGCTGATGGGGTAAATCAAAGTTGGAAACAAGGTTGATTTTTTCAATGCCAGCATACGTTGCTTGAATTTTAAGTGGGTCAATGCCAACATCATCCAGTTAATTACAATGGCTGAAACCACAAGACTCATCAGTAGTTTAAAGGCTTTTTCTGGAAAGATATAATTCAAGACGACACACAGTAGGGTCACCAATGCAGAGCATAAAATGGCTGCATAAGGAATGCCACGCTGGTTAATTTTCTTTAAAAACTGTGGGGCATTGCCTTGTTCTGCCAGACCTAGCAGCATACGACTCGTGCCATAGCTGGTACCGTTATACACCGATATAGCTGCGGTTAAGACCACAAAATTCAGCACAGTTGCAACGCCTTGACTACCTAAGGAGTCAAAAATCAAAACAAAAGGACTACCGCCTTCTGCGATTTGATTCCATGGAAACAATGAGAGCAGAACGATGATCGTAAGCACGTAAAACAGCAACACACGATAGACAATTTGATTGACTGCTTTAGGAATAGTTGTAGTCGGATTTTTGGTTTCCGCAGCAGCAATACCAACGAGTTCAATCCCGCCAAAGGAAAACATAATGATGGCCATCGCCATGATTAGGCCAGAAATCCCGTTGGGAAAGAAACCGCCTAGAGCCCAGAGGTTGGAAATAGAGGCATGTGCACCACCATGACCACTTGCCAGTAACCAAGCGCCATATCCAATCATGCCAATGATTGCGAGAATTTTAATCATGGAGAATAAAAATTCTGTTTCACCAAAGACTTTGACATGTAACAGATTGATGGCATTGATCAGTACAAAGAAACCAAGTGCTGAAATCCATGTGGGAATTTCAGGCCACCAATACTGGACATAGAGGCCTATGGCACTTAGTTCCGCCATGCAGACCAAGACATTGAGCACCCAATAGTTCCAACCCGACATAAAGCCGGCAAAAGGGCTCCAAAACTTATAGGCAAAATAACTAAAAGAGCCACTCACGGGTTCTTCAACCACCATTTCACCCAACTGGCGCATCATGAAAAATGCAATTAAGCCCGCCAGTGCGTAGCCTAAAATAACGGAAGGGCCAGCCAGTTTAATGGTTTGCGAAATGCCTAAAAATAGGCCTGTACCAATAGAGCCGCCTAAAGCAATCAGCTGAATATGACGGTTGCTCAGCCCATGCTTAAGCTGGGGTTGCTGTTGTGCAGACATGATTCATCCATCTCTAGCACATGCGATAGACATCACATGAACTATGACTTAATAAAAATTCGTGGTGGAAATATAATATTTATTTATCGATTAATGAAATTAAATTTATCAATAGCGTTGGTTTTTATCTGAAAGCTGCAATTTTGCGGTGAAAATAAAGCCAGTCAAGCAAGTGCTGCTTAAACTGGCGGATAGGCTTGGCTTGATATGTGCCGCCTTAAGATGAAAGCTGTGCTGCAATTTCAGGCCATATGTTTTGATGGGAACGCTTAAACATCGCCATATGACCAATGGCTTTGTGGCCATAAGCCTGTGGTTTGAGTTCAATTTGATCTGTTTGTGCATTTGGGTAAAGGCTGAGTAAGCTTTTGACATTCACTTGCGTGGCAATTTCATCATCCGAGGCCCAAATGGCTGTGATTGGACAGCGAATATCACGGTGGAAGTCATCTTGTACTGTTTTGCCTAAGGCATTAATTACATAACCTGGTTTGCTGCAAAACTGTGCCCAATCACGCGCCACATCTTTGGGTAGGTTTTCGCCCATGCCAATGGCATTGGTCGGCCCATAACCTAAGGTATAACGTGCAATAGGAAAGATCAGTTTAAACATCACAGGAGCCAAGAGTTTGGTACGACCTTTCAAATCTTTTACGTGGCCTGTTGATCCTGCAACAGCAACGACTTTTGCGACTTTTTCATAGTTTGGGTTAATGCCTAAAAGTTGCCCGCCTGCACTATGACCTAGCAAAATCACTTGTTTCGCTTGGGTCTTATTCAATAATACCTCCATCGCCGCTGGGATATCCAATTGCCCCCATTGCACGATGCTGGCTTTCGACTTTTTCAGTGGTTCATGCAAAGACTCACCAATGCCGCGAAAGTCAAAAACCAAAACGGCATAGCCTTGTTCTGTAAGCCATGATGCAAAATGGTGGTAAAACTGCTGGGTAATACCTGTGGCAGGGCAGATTAAAACAGGTAGGGCTTGTTGTGTACCTTGGGCTGCATAAAAGCGTCCACTGAGTGAATAATGGTCAGAGCAGGTAATAGCTAAAGTTTCGTAATTTTGCATAATCGGTTAAGCATTGAATTTTTTTCTACTCTATCTAAGTTCCAAAAAGAAACTGGTCTAATCTATGACTTTGAAGTCAAGTAGATCTGTATAGAATAGGGTGAAAATAAAAAAGGAAAACACATGCAGTTTGTTGAATTAGATATGTCGGTAAAATTTGCACTTTTATTTAGTGGGATTTTTCTATTTGTTGGGATGCTGACAGGGGTATGGAAATATGCACAAATACGCCATTCACCGCAGTTTCGCGCGCACTATTATGTTGATATCGCCCACCGCAGCAGTTTGTTATATGCACCTGCAAGTTTAATTATTGCGTTAATGGCCGCAATTTCAGTCTGGACAGAGCCTGTGAACATACTGTTTGTGGGAATCAATTTATTCTTTTTTAGCTTCTCTATACTGAGCTATATTGTGCATGGGTTATTGCAAGACACCAATAACCAGTTCCGTAGTCCGCATGTTTTAGGCAAATGGACTTTACCCAAATCAATTATGCTAATGGCAATGATGGCATTGGTTGTGGGGGAAATTGTGGCGACGTTAGGCTTGTTGTGGGGAATGTTTTTAGGTTTATTTTAAGTTGTTCTTATAGCTTTTTTAATTTTTATACTTTTACAAAGGTGGATGACTAATCATCCACCTGTTTGCTAGTCAATTGACTGTGTGGCCTTTCGGAATTTTTGATCGACGACTGCCCATAAATAAAAGGCAAATGATACGACGATAGCGTAAACAAAATATTCAGCTTTAAGGTTACCTTGAATTAAGCCATGCATGATCATAATGACCATCAGGGCAATGGTGGTACTTAAATACGTCACCATATTCTTGTTTGCCTTCAGAGCGTTAATGAAGACTTGCTTGTTGAAATGTAATGATAACATCTCCATCCCTCCTTGAGTTTTTGACTAAAAACCAATGTGTTTAGTCGGATTAGTTCTTAATGTTGTACTGCTAAAACTTGCGTTGATCAAGAGCAAAAACAACTATTTTTCAGAGAAATTATGCTATACCCATTAGAAAATATATATGTAGCATTTTTTTAGTGAATAAATAGTATTTCGTTACCGTATAAGATGACAAATAAATGATGTATGTAAGCTTATACATAGATTGTATAAAGCAATATTGATGCCATGAGTGGCTTGCTAGGACAGGCTTTAAAGAGTTTTTTATTTTCTAATATTAAATTTATAAGAGATATGATGGTGTTGATATACGACTTTAGCGGTGTATATGAAATGTGTCAGTATGTACAAAAACTGATGTAGAAAGAAATGAAACAATATGTGTCCATTTGGATAAAATGTGACAAATATTGATCATGCTTAAAATCAGGTTTGGGTAAAACCAGACTTTAACAACATCAGTTTTTGCTTACTTTTTCACTTTGTCGATTACAATGGCAATTACAAAAACCACTAAAGATGGGATAAGCCATGCAAGGTTTTGTTCTGCAAGAGGTAAGTGAGTCAGCGCATAAGGCAGTTCAAAGTTTGCAACTTTTAAACCGTCTAGAAGACCAAAGACCAAAGACACTGCGGTAACAGGTGCAATCACTCGGCGAGGATGATTAAAGAATTTCCAGCCAAAGCTCAGCATAATCACCACAATTGCAGGTGGATAAATTGCACTTAAAACAGGCACAGAAAAGGCGATGAGTTTGGTTAAACCTAAGTTTGAAATAATGAAAGAGAAACCAATCAGAATGAAGACCCAAACTTTATAGCCAATTTTAGTGATTGAACTGAAATATTCAGCACATGCACAGGTCAGGCCAATCGCAGTGACCATACACGCAATAAAAATCATGGCAGAAAGGAAGATAGAACCTAAGTCACCAAATGCATGTTGAACATATGCATGCAGGATCACTGCACCATTGCTCGCATTTGCTGCGACTTCATGGCTTCCAAGGCCAAGTTTAAATAAGCTGAGGTAAACTACAGTTAAACCAATACCAGAAATGATACTTGCAATAACTGCATAACGCGTAATCAGTTTAGGGTTGCTGACACCACGTGAACGAATGGCTTGAATAATCACAATACCAAAAACCAAAGCACCTAAAGTGTCCATGGTTAAATAACCATTTACAAAACCTTCAGAAACAGGGCTGTCGACATAATTATTGATGGCTGGCGGAACGAAACCCGTTGGAATCATCATCGCCGCAATGCCAAGGATGGCCAAAGATAAAATCTTCAGTGGCGAGAGTACATAGCCAACCGTGTCTAAAATTTTGTTTGGATACAGTGAAATGAGGGTGACTACACTAAAGTAGATTGCACTGTAGATCAGCAAGCTGCTGCTTGATGTTCCAAGATAAGATGAAAAACCAATTTCATAAGAAACGGTTGCAGTACGTGGTGTTGCAAAGAGTGGCCCGACAGTTAGGTAACACGTAATGGTTAAAATGAGGCTGGCTATTTTACCCAAAGGTGAACTTAAAATTTGAATCGAACCTTCGACACGTGACAGCGCAATAATGGTGATTACAGGTAAGCCTACAGCAGTGATTAAGAAACCAAAAGCTGCTAGCCATACATGCTCACCCGCTTGTTGAGCCACAATCGGTGGAAAGATAATGTTGCCCGCACCAATGAAGAGTGCGAAAGTCATAAAACCCAAAGCAACAATATCCCGAGTACGCAGACTTGTCATAAAAGGGAGATCGAGTTGAACAAAGGGGACGATTTTAGTGCATAAGTGTTTTTTTGGCTAATTTATTTCATGGGTGGTATTAAATTTTTTTATAAGATGAAAAGTGAATATATCAACTTGTAAAAAAATAGGTTGATATATGTAATTGATTATCCATTTTAAAATAGAAAAATTATAAATATTAAAAGCTTGAGGCGCTATTTTTCCTAAATTAAAAGTTGTAGTGCAAATGCTTTAAAATTACACAAATTTTTTAAAGGCCGGTTGTTGGAGGCTACCCTAAGATTTAAGTTTGAACAAAAATATTGAGAAAAGGTCTATACTTGCGACTTCATAATTGAGGATATTTCAATGCGTGGCTTAAATGTGAGCATAAAAACTGAACAAGATGTAGAAAAACTTCGTATATCTGGTCGTTTGGCTGCCGAAGTTTTAGCGATGATTGGTGAGCATGTAAAGCCGGGTGTCACGACTGAATATCTGGATGATATTTGTCATGACTTCATTGTAAATACCTTAAAAGTGACGCCTGCCAATATTGGTTATCATGGCTATACCAAAACCACCTGTATTTCTCCAAATGAAGTGGTCTGTCACGGTATTCCATCGCCGAATGTTGTACTCAAAGATGGCGATATTATTAATATTGATGTGGCGATTATTAAAGATGGCTACTTTGGTGATACCAGTCGTATGTACTATGTGGGTACAGTGAAACCGGAAGCCAAAAAGCTAGTCGATACGACTTATGAGGCGATGGTTGCGGGTATTCATGCTGTGAAGCAAGGTGCAACGCTTGGTGATATTGGTTATGCCATTCAAACAGTTGCGCACCGTGAAGGTTATAGTGTGGTACGCGAGTATTGTGGTCATGGTATTGGCAAGGTTTATCACGAACAGCCAAGCGTATTGCACTATGGTCAACCCGGTAAGGGGATGCAGCTTAAAGCGGGCATGGTGTTCACGATTGAACCGATGATTAATATGGGCAAAGCGCATGTCAAAGAACTTAAGGATGGTTGGACAGTTGTGACTGCCGATAAGTCTTTAACTGCGCAGTGGGAGCATATGGTACTCGTGACTGAAACAGGTTTTGAGTTACTATCACCTTGGCCTGAAGGTACGGGCAGTTATCCAGAAATTTAAGTTGATGTTTTGTCGGTGATTAAATTTTAGACTTTGGTCTAGCTTTGTGGCCTAAAAGCTAAATTAAGTCTTAAAAGCAATCACTGATATTTCTGAAACCCTTTATTTGTCGTGTTTTTGATATTTTTTGATTAAAACTTATACATGTAAGCTATTGGTCTAGACTTTATTTTGTCACTAAAATTGTTTCCAAGATACTCGCTGTAGTTTCTTATTTTGAAAGTTTATGAGCTTATCCACCTCGGTTAAGCTCTTTTTTTTGTCTCATGGATTGGCTCAATGTGATTGAGCATGTGTAGGGTTTAAAGTGATTTATTTGCGCTGAGGTGTTCAATTAAATAGTCAATAAACACACGGACAGCAGGCAGTAAACCACGACGTGAAGGATACACCGCATGAAAAATGCCGTGTGGTGCTTTCCAATCGGGCAATACACGAACCAGCTCACCACTTTTCACCATATCTTGTACGATGCTGTCTGGAAGTAAGGCAATACCGCAGTTTTTACGGACCAGTTGAGCCAACATACTCAAATCAGAGCCCATCACCACAGGATTGACGCGTATTTTCTTTTGTTGCTGCGCATCATTATGCACGATGATATGTTGGTCTAAATGCTCATCAACCATACTCAGTATATGATGTTGGCTTAAATCTTCAGGTTGTTTCAGTTCGCCAAATTCATTTAAGTAGGCTTGACTGGCAAATAAATGCTGCTCGATATTTTCAAATTTACGAATCACCAAACTTGGATCATCGTCTAGATTGGAGCGGACGCGAAGGGCAATATCAAAACCTTCGTTGATAATATCCACACGGCGATTGGTCACCATCATTTGTACTTTAATTTCGGGATAGGTTTTTAAGAAGCTCGGTAAAATACGTGCAATTTCGTTTTGTGCAATCGATACTGGCAGGCTGAGTTTAATTACACCGCGCGGTTGTAAACTGAGATGATCGACCAAATCGTGTGCAGCTTGTGCAGCATTCATCATCACTTGCGCATGACGGTAAATGTTCATGCCAATATCGGTCACGGCGAAGTGTCGAGAGCTGCGTTGAATTAGGCGTACACCCAAGCGCTCTTCGAGGTTATACACACGTCGACTGAGTTTGGACTTGGGAATATCTGTTGCGCGTTCGGCTGCGCTAAAACCACCATGTTCAACCACTTGAGCAAAACAATAAAAATCATCTAAATCGCTTAACATTCACGATGTCCATTTGTGCAACGATAGTCTTAATTAAAAAGTGATCGTTGCAGTTTGTCAATTTTGAAATTGTAGAGATTTAATTGAAAATACTCAGTTATTCAAAGGGTTTCACAGTATTTTCGCTTGTTTGAGTATTTCAAGCACTACTTTATATTCTTCAAGCCGTGCAAAGTCGCGTGCTGTTGGGTTGTTTATGCGCGAAAGGTTCATATTATCGAGTACATCGACATATTTTACTTGGGTTGCAAGAGGGTTTAATACAGTACGCTTGACCGTTTCCAAACGTGATTCACCTATTTGTTTGGTCAGTGCTTGTATGGCTTGAATGATCTCGGCACTAAAGCCAAGCGCTTCTAAGTCTTCAGCAGTCGTTGCGGTGTCTTCCAAAATGTCATGCAACACCGCAATGATTTGTAGGGTGGGATTGGAAAATTGCAACATTAGGCGAAGTGGATGCAAGATGTAAGGTTGTCCGCCCTTATCGAGTTGCCCCGCATGTTGGGTTGCAGCCAGTGCAATGGCTTTTTCTAAAGTCGACATGATTATTCTAGGTACTTTATCCTATGCTAAACTTCGCAGCATCTTTGTTTAAAAACTAAATTATGACTTATCAATTGATCCCACTAGACTGTGAAGCGACAGATCCCGTAGTGTGTCCACACTGCCAACAACAGGTAATTGATTGGTCTCAGGAACAATACGTTCAGCCTTGTGAGCATACCTTATTTATTGCGATGGACATTGGTTTTGAATATATCACAGATGAATTTGAAGCGACCATGAAGCGCAGTGTTGATGATCTCCATGCACATGATGATCAAGTGATTATGTTTGAAGAGTTAACTCAAGCCAGTTACCCAAAATTTATCATGTTAAAAGCACCACTTGGTGTTGAAGGCTATTCACGCTATTTAGGCTTTACGGCTTAATAAATAAAAGCGCCATTGCGGCGCTTTTATTTGAATCTGTCTTAGTTTTCTAAAGCTTCTTCTTCACTTTCATCATCTGCGGTATCCATACCTAGCTCTTTAAGTTTACGCGTAAGGGTGTTACGCCCCCAACCGAGTAACTCAGCCGCATGCCGTTTACGGCCACGGGTTTGTTGCAGCGCAGCAATGATCAATGTACGTTCGAACATTGGGGTGGCGATATCGAGGATTTTCATCTCGCCATTTTTCAGCTTTTGCACAGCCCATTGACCCAACAACTCGTCCCAATGATGCACCGCAATCCGATCTAAGTTTTGCGCGGCTTGCGCATCTTCACCTGAGCGGGTAATTGGAATTTGCTTCAGCTCTGATGGTAAGTCTTCAGGATAAACTTCACGTCCTGTAATCATGACCGTTAACCAGCGGCAAGTGTTCTCGAGCTGACGTACGTTTCCTTGCCAAGGCAGCTGTTGCATATATTCTTGCGTTTCAGGACGAAGGATTTTAGGGCTTACACCTAATTCTTTGCCTGCACGTGCCAAGAAGTGTTGCGCTAACATTGGGATGTCTTCGCTACGATGCGCCAGTTTTGGAATGTGAATGCGAATCACGTTCAGACGGTGATATAAGTCTTCACGGAAACGACCATCATGTACCAATTTTTCTAAGTCTTGGTGCGTTGCCGCGACAATACGTACATCTACTTTTACTGGGATATGCCCACCAACACGGTAAAACTCGCCATCAGCCAAGACACGCAGTAAACGCGTTTGTGTTTCAAAAGGCATATCGCCAATTTCATCTAAAAACAGCGTTCCACCATTGGCCTGTTCAAAGCGACCTTGGCGCTGGGTATTGGCGCCAGTAAATGCACCTTTCTCATGACCAAAAAGCTCTGTTTCAATTAGGTCTTTGGGAATCGCGGCCATGTTGAGTGCAATAAAAGGTTTGCTGCTCCGTGGTGAGTGGCGGTGTAGCGCATGCGCAACTAACTCTTTACCTGTACCAGATTCACCATTAATTAACACTGTAATGTGTGATTGAGACAAACGACCAATCGCGCGGAAGACTTCCTGCATAGCAGGAGACTCGCCAATGATTTCGGTCGATTGAATCGGTGGTACCGTTTTTGCCGATTCTTGCTGCTGCATTTTGGTGATGTGCAAAATCGCACGATTCACTAAAGCTAAGGCTTCATCAATATCAAAAGGCTTGGGTAAATACTCAAATGCGCCTGTTTGATAACTTGAAACAGCAGACTCTAGGTCAGAGTGAGCCGTCATAATAATGACAGGTAGATCAGGATAGTTGGCTTTAACTTTCGCTAAAAAAGTTAAGCCATCTATGCCGGGCATACGAATATCGGTCAAGATCACATCGGGTGCATCTAAACTGAGTTGGTCTAAAGCAGATTGAGCTTCTTCAAAACTTGTGACGTCAAAACCTTCTTCTTTGAACGTTTTTTCCAGCACCCAGCGCATGGCGCGATCGTCATCAATTACCCATATTTTATTTCGCGACATGGTTTAACTCCCAAGGTATATATAAGCTAAAAGTTGTTTTTCCGGGAACAGATTGGCATTCAATCATTCCGTTATGTTGATGCATAATATTTTGCGCAATACTTAAACCCAGTCCTGTGCCTTTAGCACGACCCGTGACCAGTGGGTAAAACACGGATTCTAAAATTTCTTCTGGAACGCCCGGACCATTGTCTTCGATATCAATCCGTACCACAGAGCGTTGCAGTACACCATTGATGGTCACTAAACGTTGAATACGGGTGCGTAACATTAGTTCAGGTTGGTGGTCGACAAAGAACTCTTTATTTTCAGTCATGGCTTGCACTGCATTGACGCTAATGTTCAGCATAACTTGTATCAGTTGATCACGATCGGCCATCACTTCAGGTAATGACAAATCATAATCACGGGTGATCTTAATTTTCTTTTTGGTTTGGTTGGTAATGAGTGAGCGAACACGCTCTAAAGGCTCATGTACATTGACCAACTCATAACTTGGGAGCTGACGTGAACCAAGCATGGTGTCTGCTAAATTACGTAAGCGATCGACTTCACTAATAATAATGTCGGTGAACTCGCTATATTGAGGATCATTGAGGCTACGTGCTAAAAGTTGTGTAGCACCGCGAATTCCGCCTAGCGGATTTTTAATTTCATGTGCAACACCGCGAATCAGTTGGCGTGCAACCTGATGTTGTTGTAAGAAGTTTTCTTCCTTGGAAATTTTGAGCATCCGATCAATCGGATTGATCTCAATTAAAAGCAAAGGATGATAGGGCTTATTTGAATTCAACTGTGACACGGTATAGTCAACATGAATATCTTTAAAGTTGACCTTAATGATGGCTTCACGGCGGGTGTAGTGTTGTCCCGAGTTTAAAGTATTGAGAAGAGCTTCTTCTGTATTGAACTCATCATTGGGTGCATGGAGTAAATTAAGCGCAGGTTGACCAGAGGCACGTAAAAGACTGATATCAAATAATGCTTCGCAAGAGGAATTTAAGTAAAAAATATTTAATTTACTGTCGACCAATAAAATCGCAGTGGTCAAATTGTCCACTAAAAGGCGATAGTCGATAGAAATAGGGTGATCCATTAGCGAATGTATCCTGTATTAAAATAGCGCAATGGCATCTTGATAAAGCATTAACCGTTCCAAATAGCGGACTGAATTGATGCAAATAAAGCAAAATGCACGCCAACTTTGATTTTGTATAGTGAAATGAGCACACTTTTTTTGCGGAATGCGCTGTAAATGAACGATTAGCTAAAGATATAGCGGATTCTAAAAATCAAGTAAACCGAAAGTGAATTAAAATGGTGCGTTATGTTAATTCTACTACAGTGTTGGTTTTATTTTGGTGCATTAAACAAAGAGTGTGGAATCGATCTGTTTTTATAAACAGAAAAGACATACAATACGCGCATTCTAGTGGAGCGCAGATTCATGAAATCCCCCAAAGTCGGTTTTGTTTCTTTAGGTTGTCCTAAGGCATTGGTTGATTCCGAACGAATTTTAACTCAGTTGAAGACTGAAGGTTATGATGTAGCATCAGATTATGATGGTGCGGATTTAGTTGTTGTAAATACCTGTGGTTTTATTGAATCTGCAGTGCAAGAGTCTTTAGATGCCATTGGCGAAGCCATGAGTGCGAACGGTCGTGTAATCGTTACGGGCTGCCTAGGTAAAGACGAAGACAAAATTCGCCAAATGCACCCAAATGTCTTAAAAGTGACAGGGGCGGCTGCATATCAAGAAGTGATGGAAGCTGTGCACCAATACGTGCCTGAGCCACCAAAACACAACCCATTTATTGACCTTGTTCCAGAACAAGGGATTCGTTTAACGCCGAAGCATTATGCGTACTTAAAAATCTCAGAAGGATGCAACCATCGTTGTACCTTCTGCATTATTCCAAGTATGCGTGGTGACTTAGTGTCTCGCCCAGTCGGTTCTGTTTTAGAAGAAGCGGCTGCGCTTAAACGTGCCGGTGTAAAAGAAGTACTCGTTATCTCCCAAGATACTTCTGCTTACGGCCTCGATACCAAATACAAATTAGACTTTTGGAATGGTCAACCTGTTAAGACGAAGTTCTATGACATGTGTGAGGCCTTAGGTCAACTCGGTATTTGGGTGCGTTTGCACTATGTATATCCATATCCACATGTGGATGCAGTGATTGACTTGATGGCACAAGGCAAAATTTTGCCTTATTTGGATATTCCATTCCAACATGCAAGTCCAAAAGTTTTAAAACTAATGAAACGGCCAGCGCATAGTGAAAATACACTTGAGCGTTTAAAGCTATGGCGTGAAAAATGTCCTGACTTGGTGATTCGCTCAACCTTCGTTGTGGGTTTCCCTGGCGAAACTGAAGAAGATTTTGAAATCTTGCTTGAGTGGTTGAAAGAAGCACAACTTGATCGCGTAGGCTGCTTTACGTATTCGCCTGTTGAAGGTGCGACAGCAAACGACTTGCCAGATCACGTGCCTGAAGAGATTAAGCAACAACGTTATGAGCGCTTTATGGAAGTGCAACAGGCGATTTCTGCTGCAAAACTTCAAAAGCGTGTTGGTCAGAAAATGACGGTGCTGGTCGATGAACTGGATGAAGAATTCCCAGTTGCGATTGCACGTTCATACGCAGATGCTCCTGAAATTGATGGCAATGTCTTTGTGGAAGATATTGATAAAAGCCAGATTAAATCAGGCGATTTGCTAGAAGTCGAAATTACCGATGCAGATGAATATGATCTGTATGCACAATTGATTTCGATTAAATCGAATTAAGACACAAATAAAATTTAAAAATTTAGATATTGGAGTTATTGCGATGTTGGATTCTAAAAAACCACGTTTTCAACGCATCTTACTGAAACTTTCTGGCGAAGCATTGGCTGGAAATAAAGATATGGGTATTGATGCTCAAGTACTTGATCAAATGTCTTTGGCCATTGCGCACTTAGTGGGTTTGGGTGTGCAAGTCGGGATTGTTGTGGGTGGTGGTAACTTATATCGCGGTAGTCAATTGCAAAAAGATGGTTTGGTTGGTCGCGTAACGGGTGACCAAATGGGTATGCTTGCAACCGTAATGAATGGTCTAGCATTACGTGATGCTTTGGTACGTCGTAATATTAAAACCCGTTTGATGTCAGCATTGCCAATTGGTGCTGTGGTTGAATCATACTCAAGCCGTGATGCAATTCGCCACCTGACTCAAGGTGAAGTTTGTGTGTTTGTCGCAGGTACAGGTAACCCATTCTTTACCACAGATACAGCAGCATGCTTACGTGGTATCGAGATTGAAGCAGACCTTATTTTGAAAGCAACGAAAGTTGACGGTGTCTACAACAAAGACCCAAGCAAATATGATGATGCTGTTAAATATGACACCTTAACTTTTGACCAAGTGTTAGATGAGAAATTGGGTGTGATGGATTTAACAGCGATTTGCTTGTGTCGTGACCATAATGTGCCGCTTCAAGTCTTTGACATGAATAAAGCAGGTTCATTGCTTTCAGTGGTTATGGGCGAAAAAGAGGGTACTCACGTAACGAACTAATGTACGTGACCTCGAAAGCTCTTTATACTACACGCTATTTTAGAATTTATATCTTTTCGAATTAAGTAAGGAAGATCACATGATTAACGATCTTAAAAAAGACGCAGAAGACCGTATGAACAAGTCACTTGACTCGTTAGAACACGGTTTTGCCAAGGTTCGTACAGGACGTGCGCATCCATCTATCTTAAACGGGGTGATGGTTCCTTACTATGGCTCAGATGTGCCATTAAACCAAGTGGCAAACGTGGGTGTTGAAGACTCGCGTACATTGTTGGTTCAGCCATTTGAGCGTACGATGGTTGCGGCAATTGATAAAGCGATTCGTGAGTCAGATTTGGGCTTAAACCCAATTACGGCTGATGCGATTCGTGTTCCAATGGCTGCATTGACGGAAGAAACACGTCGTGACATGCAAAAAGTTGCGCGTAACGAAGCTGAAAATGCAAAAGTTGCAGTACGTAATATTCGCCGTGATGTACTGGGCGACATCAAAGCATTGTTGAAAGAAAAAGAAATTTCTGAAGATGATGAGCGTCGTGCATCTGATGATATTCAAAAAATCACAGATAAGTTTGTTGCTGAAATCGACAAACGTCTTGCGAATAAAGAAGCTGAGTTGTTGAAGGTCTAACTTGTATAATGACCGATTCAGAAGATAAGCTTACTCTTCCAAAACATGTTGCCATCATCATGGATGGCAACAATCGTTTTGCCAAAAAAAATGCAATGCAAAAGGGCGATGGTCACCGTGAAGGAAAAAATGTCCTTGACCCAATTGTAGAGCATTGTCGAAAAAGAAATATTCAAGCATTAACCGTTTTTGCTTTTTCGAGTGAAAATTGGAAGCGCCCTCAAGCTGAAGTTGATTTGCTCATGAAACTGTTGGAAGACACGATTCATGAACAGTTGCCTCGTATGCATCAATATCAAATGTCCTTACGTTTTATTGGTGATCGTTCTAAATTATCTCCGCAATTGCGTGACTTAATGTTGCATGCCGAACAAGACACTGCTAATTTCGACAAGATGACTTTGACCATCGCAATTAGTTACGGTGGGATGTGGGATATGGCGCATGCGGCTAAGCAGATTGCACTTGCTGTTCAATCTCACTCGTTAGATCCTGAGCAAATTGATGAACATGTTTTTGGCCAATACGTAAGTTTGAGTGATTTACCCGCTGTAGATCTATTGATTCGTACAGGTGGGGATTTTCGTTTATCGAACTTTATGTTGTGGCAAGCAGCTTATGCAGAGCTTTACTTCACTCCGACTCTTTGGCCAGAGTTTAGTGTAGAAGAGTTTGATGACGCCTTGGCTGTATTTGGTGGGCGTGAACGTCGTTTCGGAAAAACGACGGAACAAATTCTACAAGATAAAATTGAGAACTAATAAATGTTAGAGCGGATTATAACCGCATTGGTTTTGGTGGCCGTTGTACTGAGTTGTATGTTTGCAACCCAGTCACACTATCCAATGTTTGTGCTGATGATTATTGCGGCAGGGGTTGCAGGCTATGAGTGGTTTAAACTCATGCCCCGTACAACAAAAAATGTTAATAAACCTCTAGCATGGGGTTTTGGTTTACTAAGTGCTGGCCTTGCTACACTTGCCTTATACTTTAATGATATTGCACTTCTACTTTGGGCTGCCTCTATTCTATGCTGGTTGCTCAGTCTGTATTGGGTTAAATCCTATCCAAATTATGATGCTTGGTATAATTCAACCCTTAAAGTGGTTGGGATTGTTCTGATATCTTCGGCTGTGACTGCTATTTTTGCACTCTGGAAGATGTCTCCATGGTGGCTGATGTACCTGTTTTTATTGGTATGGGGTGCTGACAGCGGGGCATACTTTGTTGGGCGTAAACTGGGTAAGCGTAAACTTGCACCTGAAGTGAGTCCAAATAAATCGTTGGAAGGTCTCTATGGTGGTGTGATTACGGCCATGATCATTGTGGTCGCTGTTGAAATCCTCTATTTAGACCTAACGTACGCACAGCATTTATTATTTCTTATTTTATCTGTAGTGACTGTATTTAGCTCAGTTTTAGGTGATTTGTTTGAGTCTATGATTAAACGTCGTGCTGGAATTAAAGACTCAGGTCGTATTTTGCCAGGGCATGGTGGGGTATTGGATCGTATTGACTCGCTACTGGCTGCGGCACCTATCTTTGCTGCGGGTGTATATGTGTTAAAACTTATTGGCGTAGATTTGTAAATGTCTCAATCTGTTTGTATTTTGGGTGTTACTGGTTCGATTGGGCAGAGCACCTTAAAAATATTGCAACAACATGCTGAACACTACACTGTGTTTGCTGTTACGGCACATAGTCGGATGCAAGAACTTGTCGATATTTGTCAGCAGTTTCAACCTGAAATTGCAGTTGTACCTCAAGCCAAAGTAGATGAACTGCGCCAGCTTCTAGTCGCAGCCAATTTACAAAACATTGAAATTTTGGCGGATGAGGCAGGCCTCATCGCAGTTGCTGAACATCCAGAAGTGGATGTGGTAATGGCGGCGATTGTTGGTGCGGCAGGTTTAATGCCGACGCTAGCAGCGGTAAAAGCAGGAAAGCGTGTCCTTTTGGCAAATAAAGAAGCGCTGGTGATGTCGGGTGACATCATGATGCAAGCTGCTCATGACCATCAGGCTCTTTTACTTCCTGTAGATTCTGAACATAATGCAATCTTTCAATGCTTGCCCCAGACCTATTTACAAGCTGAGCGTCACGGAAAGCCGAAACTTGGAGTGTCTGGTATCCTTCTGACTGCATCCGGCGGGCCATTTCTAAAACATAGTTTAGATGAATTACACAATGTAACGCCTGCACAGGCGTGCAAACACCCGAATTGGTCCATGGGGCAGAAAATTTCGGTTGATTCGGCGACCCTCATGAACAAAGGGTTAGAGCTAATTGAAGCTTGTCATCTTTTTTCAATCGAAGAACATTTTGTTACAGTAGTTGTGCATCCGCAGAGTATTATTCATTCCATGGTGCAATATGTGGATGGTTCAACATTGGCGCAAATGGGAAATCCTGATATGTGTACGCCGATTGCACATGCGTTGGCATGGCCTGAGCGTATTCAAACCCATGTTCCAGCTTTAGATTTATTTAAAAATCATCAGTTGGATTTTCAAGCGCCAGATACGCATCGATTCCCTGCATTAAGCTTGGCACGTCAAGCGATGAAAACTGGGGGCACAGCCCCAGCGATTTTAAATGCAGCCAATGAAATTGCGGTTGCTGCATTTTTAAATCAACAGGTGGGGTTTATGGGTATTCCTGCTATTGTTGAACACACTTTGAATACCATCCCACATCAAGCAGCAACACAACTTGATGTTATTTTAGAAGCCGATCAAAACGCACGTCATGTTGCTCAGCAATATGTGGTGAATATAGGAATTTAAGCATGAGCGCCTTGTTTATGATTGTTGCGGCAATTTTGCTTTTAGGCCCACTTATTGCAATACATGAGTTTGGGCACTATTTTGTTGCGCGTAAATTGGGCGTAAAAGTTTTAGTTTATTCCATTGGTTTTGGGCCAACGGTTTTAAAGTGGACTTCTAAAAAGTCAGGTATTCAATATCAGCTTTCGGCATTGCCCTTGGGTGGTTATGTCAAAATGCTGGATGAGCGTGAAGGTGATGTTGCTGAAGAGGATGCGCCCAAAGCATTTAATCGTCAGTCACCTTGGAAGCGTATCGCAATTGTTGCAGCGGGCCCATTGATTAACTTGGCATTCGCCATTTTTCTGTTTTGGATTTTGTTTTTACCTGCACAAGAGCAGTTGAATACACGTGTGGGTAAAGTGCTACCTAATACACCTGCAGCACAAGTTCAAATGCAAGTGGGCGATAAAATTACCGCTGTTGATGGCTTAACGACACCAACTTGGGAAAAGTTGAATTTTGCCTTGGTTGATCGTGTAGGTGAAACGGGATCAATCCAAATTCAGGCCGAACGTGCGGGACAAGTTAAGACATTTAGTTTGCCTATTCAAAACTTCTTGAAAGATCAAACACAGTCTTCGCTTGATGTTCTGGGTTTTACGCCTTATCGACCTAAAATTCCTGCGGTCGTGACTAAGTTGAGCGAAGATGGTGCAGCCATTCGTCAGGGTATGCAACAAGGTGACAAAATTGTCGCGATTGATGGCATTAAGATGAATGATTGGTTTGATGTGGTTCAAGTGGTTCAAGCTTCACCTGAGAAATTGTTAAAAATTGATGTGCTTCGTCAAAATAAATTAGTACAACTTGAGGTGATGCCGCAAGGTAAGCGCGACAATATGGGCAAGGTTTCTGGTGTCTTAGGTGTACAAAGTGACCCTGGGAAAATCAGTATTCCTACAGAATATAAACAAACGATACAATATAATCCTGCCGAAGCCTTCATGATGGCGGTAGATAAAACCGGTCAACTGTCGAGTATGATTTTGAACTCGATTGTAAAAATGGTGCGCGGTTTGATTGGTCTAGACAACCTATCAGGACCGATCACGATTGCCAAAGTCGCAGGACAAAGTGCGGAAATGGGTTGGCAAACTTTTATCTCATTTATGGCATTGATGAGTGTAAGTTTAGGGATATTAAATTTATTGCCTATTCCTATGCTTGATGGTGGACATTTGGTCTATTATTTTATAGAACTAATACGTGGTAAACCTGTTTCTGAACAAATACAATTGGTTGGTTTAAAAATTGGTATGGTATTGCTCGGAAGTATGATGCTTTTGGCACTATTCAATGATTTTATGCGTTTGTAAAAAAGCGTAGATACGGAATTAAATTTTACATCGGAAAAAACTGGCATGCAGCACACACATTTATTTATGCCTTTGGCGCTCATCAGTGCTATGGCAACAGTACAACAAGTATATGCAGCAGAAGATTATATAGTACGTGATATTAAGGTTGATGGACTTGTTCGTTTAACGCCAGCAAATGTCTATGGAATGATTCCGTTGAATAGTGGGGATCGTGTGAGCGATGCAGCACTTGCCAATGCCATTCGTAGTTTATATGCAACAGGTTTGTTTGATGACATTAAAACAGAAAAGCAGGGTGATACGCTGGTTTTCAAAGTTGTCGAACGTCCACTAATTTCTAAAGTTGAATTTAAAGGTAATAAACTCATTCCTAAAGAGGCCTTGGAAGAAGGCTTGAAGAAGATGGGGATTACCGAAGGTGAAGTGCTGAAAAAATCAGCGCTACAGACGGTTGAGTCTGAGCTTGAACAACAGTACATGCAGCAAGGTCGTTATGATGCTGATGTAAAAGTTGTGACAACAGCGAAGCCGAACAACCGTGTAGATCTTACTATTGAGTTTGTTGAAGGTAAGGCTGCAAAAGTTGTAGATATCAATATTATTGGTAATACCGTATTTAAAGAAAGCGAAATTGAACAAGCGTTTGCGGTAAAAGAAAGTGGTTGGACGTCCATTATTTCACGTAATGACCGTTATGCACGTGAAAAGATGGCTGCAAGCTTAGAGTCTTTACGTGCACTTTATTTAAACAAAGGCTATATCAACTTTAATATCAATCACTCAAGCTTAAATTTAAGTGAAGATAAAAAGAATATTTTTGTTGAAGTTTCAGTGGATGAAGGCGAACAGTTTAAATTTGGCGAAACCAAATTTTTGGGCGATGCTTTATACACCCCAGCAGAACTGAAAGCTTTACAAATATATAAAGATGGCGATATCTATTCACAAGAAAAAGTGAATGCGGTTAAACAGTTGCTTCTACGTAAATACGGTAATGCAGGTTATTACTATGCAGAAGTGAACGTCGTGCCTCAGATTGATAAAGAAACTCATCTGGTGGATTTAAATTATTATGTGAATCCAGGTCAGCAAGTAACTGTGCGTCGTATTAACTTTACCGGCAACACGAAAACTGCGGATGAAGTATTACGTCGTGAAATGCGCCAAATGGAAGGTGCACTTGCAAGTAATGAGAAAATTGATTTATCTAAAGTTCGTTTAGAGCGTACAGGCTTCTTTAAGACTGTAGATATCAAGCCTGCACGTGTTCCGAACACAGCCGACCAAGTTGATTTAAATATTAATGTTGAAGAGCAGCACTCAGGTACCAGTACTTTAGCAGTTGGTTTCTCGCAAAGCGGCGGTATAACCTTCCAAGCGGGTCTAAGTCAAACTAATTTCATGGGTACAGGTAACTCTGTTGCTATTGATTTATCACGCTCAGAAACGCAAGATTACTACAACCTAAGTGTGACGGATCCGTACTTTACGATTGATGGTGTACGTCGTGGTTATAACATGTACTACCGTAAAACCAAGTTGGATGAAGACTATAACGTCAACAACTATGTGACGGACAGTTTTGGTGGTGGTATCAATTTTGGTTATCCAATTGATGAAAACCAAAGCATTAGTGCGGGTTTAAACATCGACCAAACTGAAGTCACCACAGGTCCGTATGTATCGACCTATGTACGTGATTACTTGCTGGCACATGGCGGTAAGACAAAAAGTACATCGACTTATTGTATGGTTGACTTAGTTTTAGATCCTACAACAGGTGGTTATGTTTGCCCAGATGGTCAGACATCTGCTCCTTATGGTTCTGAGTTTACCGGTGACTTCTTAACATATAACTTAAACTTGGGTTGGTCATATAACACCTTAAACCGTCCGGTGTTCCCGACATCTGGTATGTCGCATCGTATTAATGGTGAAATTGCACTACCAGGCAGTGATGTTGAATATCAAAAGTTGACTTATGATGCTCAGGCTTACTTCCCGCTTGCGAAAGACTTTGTATTACGTGGCTATGGTAAGTTGGGTTATGGTAATGACTTACCATTCTATAAAAACTTCTATGCAGGTGGTTTTGGTTCGGTACGTGGTTATGACAACAGTACCTTAGGTCCGAAATACCCAGGCGTAACTTATAGTGAATCAAGATCTAAAGATAATGACTATGAGGAAGTGGGTGGTAACGCACTGATCCAATTTGGTACAGAATTGGCTTTGCCTTTACCATTTAAAGGGGATTGGACGCGTCAGGTTCGCCCAGTTATCTTTGCTGAAGGTGCGCAAGTATTTGATACGCAGTGTGATGTTCCATCTGGCCAGTTATATATGACTGGAAGTAAAACTGATGCTGGGGTAGATGCGAAACAATACTGTAAAGACAACTTCGGTTTCGAGCTTGATAACATGCGCTATAGCGTGGGCGTAGGCTTTACTTGGATTACGATGATTGGTCCATTGTCTCTCAGTTATGCATACCCATTGAATGATAAAGATGGCGATGAAACAAAGAACATTCAATTTGAAATCGGTCGTACCTTCTAAGGTCGACCGTTT
Organism: Acinetobacter sp. SwsAc2; assembly: GCF_013391465.1. NCBI lineage: Bacteria > Pseudomonadati > Pseudomonadota > Gammaproteobacteria > Moraxellales > Moraxellaceae > Acinetobacter > Acinetobacter sp. SwsAc2. The sequence continues at coordinate 116,657 of NZ_JACBEZ010000005.1, forward strand.
CTCTACATGAAAGATATAAATATGAAAAAATTTCTTACAGCTTTAACACTTACTGCATTAACTTCTACAGTGGTGAATGCTGCTGGTTATGGTGTGGTGGATCTTGAGCGTGTTGTTGAAAATAGCACCTATTTAAAACAGCAAAATTCGAGTTTTCAACAGAAAATTCAACCGCAAAGCACGAAGCTTGATCAGCTTAGTAAAGAGCTTCAAGACTTACAACAGCGTTTACAAACAGGTGATAAGCTGAGCGCTACGGATAAGCAAAAAATGGTGACTCAGTATCAAACCAAAATGAACGAGTTCAACACTTTGCAGCAAACCATGCAAAGCAGTGTGCAAAGCTCTATTCAGCAAGTACGTACTGTATTTGATGGTCGTGTAAAGCAGGTTGCTGAACAATTGCGTAAAGAAAATCAATTAGATGTTGTTTTGAATAAAAACTCAGCACTTGCCTATGACGCTAAGTATGATTTAACTGATAAAATGATTCAAAAGGTTAACGCAATTAAGTAATCAATGAATCCTCAACAGTACCGCTTAGAAGATCTTGCTCGTTTAGTCCAAGGTGAGTGTGTAGGTCAAGCTGATTTAATCCTTAAGGGATTAGCAAGTCTAGATTCGGCAGAATCTAGACATCTTGCATTTGTAAATGGTGAAAAATACTTAGAGCAAGCACAGCAGTCTAAAGCTGGAGCATTCATTGTTACAGCTGATCTGAAAGATCACTTGGTTGAACATCAAAACTTTATTGTTGTTGCCAATCCTTATTTAGCCTTTGCTATTTTAACCCATGCTTTTGAGGTTAAACACACTGAACAGGGCATCGAAAGCACTGCGCAGATCCATCCTTCTGCAATCATCTCAGATACTGCTTATATTGGTCATTATGTGGTCATTGGTGCAAATTGCGTTGTTGGCAATGACACGATTATTCATTCACATGTCAGCATACATGATGGGGTTGAAATTGGCCGCAGCGGTTTAATTGAATCGCATGTAAGTTTGATGTCATGCAAAATTGGCGATCGTGTTCGTATTCATGCCAATACTGTGATTGGTAGTGAAGGTTTTGGTTTTGCCCCTTATCAAGGGAAATGGCATCGAATTGCTCAATTGGGTTCGGTCATCATCGGTAATGATGTACGGATTGGTTCAAATTGTAGTATTGATCGCGGTGCATTGGATGACACAATTTTGGAAGATGGTGTCATTATTGATAACCTTGTGCAAATCGCCCATAACGCTAAAATTGGTGCCAATTCGGCTTTTGCTGCTAATACTGCAATAGCGGGTAGTACAACTATTGGCAAAAATTGCATCGTAGGTGGTGGGTCTGCAATTGCAGGGCACCTAAATATTGTTGATAATGTCACTTTAACTGGAATGTCAATGGTCACAAATAATATTTCTGTGGCTGGAACATATTCTTCAGGAATTGGACTGTTTGAAAATCAAAAGTGGAAACGCACCGTTGTTCGTTTAAGACAATTAGCAGATGTGCCATTGACCCAATTGGTAAAAAAACTTGATCATATGCAGGCTCAAATCGAGTCCCTTGAATCAACAATTAAATTGCGTAAATAGAAATATGATGACTGAGTCGAATTCTACTAGTTTCACGAAACCTGAATTGCCAATGACGATTCAAACCATTCGTGAGTACTTACCACACCGCTATCCTTTTTTATTGGTCGATCGTGTTGTTGATGTGACTGAAAATGGAATTGTGGCGTATAAAAATGTGTCTATTAATGAAGAGTTTCTTCAAGGCCATTTCCCTAATTATCCAATTATGCCTGGTGTTTTGATTGTCGAAGCATTAGCGCAAGTTTCAGGTATTCTTGGTTTCATCATGAACAATGAGAAACCAAGTGAAGGTTCTTTGTTCTTGTTTGCAGGTGCAGAGAAAGTTCGCTTTAAAAAGCAAGTCGTTGCAGGCGACCAATTGGTGTTAAAATCAGAATTGGTCATGCAGAAACGTGGTATTTACAAATATAATTGTATTGCCACCGTTGACGGTGTAGTAGCAGCATCTGCGGAAATTATGGTTTCGCATCAGAAAATAGAGCAATCATGAGCAATAACGAATTTATTCACCCAACAGCAATCATCGATGCATCTGCCGTGATTGCAGCAGATGCAAAGATTGGACCGTATTGTATTATTGGTCCAAATGTCACTATTGGTGCAGGTACGCAGTTACATTCGCATGTAGTGGTCGGTGGTTATACGCGTATTGGAGAACACAATGAAATTTTCCAATTCGCAAGCGTGGGTGAGGTCTGCCAAGATCTAAAATATGCAGGTGAAGAAACCTGGTTAGAAATTGGTGACTATAATAAAATTCGTGAGCATTGTAGTTTACACCGTGGTACGGTTCAGGATCACGGTATAACCAAGATTGGTAGCCATAATTTATTGATGGTGAATACACATATTGCGCACGACTGCGTGGTCGGTGATCATAATATTTTTGCAAACAATGTCGGCGTAGCTGGTCATGTTCATGTTGGTGACTATGTGATTGTCGGCGGTAACTCGGGTATACACCAATTTTGTAAGATTGACTCTTATAGCATGATTGGTGGTGCATCATTGATTGTAAAAGATGTCCCTGCTTATGTGATGGTTTCTGGTAATCCTGCACATGCTTTTGCGATGAATGTTGAAGGCATGCGTCGTAAAGGTTGGTCTAAAAATGTGATTCAAGGTTTACGTACTGCATTTAAACTGATCTATAAAGAAGGTTTAACGACAGAGCAGGCTTTAGAACGTATCCGTGCAGAAATTTTGCCTGAAGTTGCTGAGGTACAGCTGCTTATTGACTCTTTAGAACAGTCAGAGCGTGGCATTGTGCGTTAAGTTTATTCCAAAAATAAAAAAAGACACTTCGCGTGTCTTTTTTTATATCTATAGGAAAATTATTTTTTAAAGAAAGAGGCTTCTTCAGACTTGGGATATTGCTTAAGGAGTTTGGCTTTGTATTGGTTGGCCTGAGCCGTATTTTTATCCACTTCTTTGGCAATATTGTAGAGTTGATAGACGGCTCGAGGCGCACGCGAAGAGTTTGGGTATTGGTTTGCCACAATCCCGTAGTTCTTTTTCGCTTCTGCATAGTTGGTAGGTTCAATCGCTAAATTAAATTCCGCTAACCAGAAATATGCATTGCTGATGTAAACACTGTTGGGGTTGTTTTTAATAAAATTTTGCATGGGTGCAATCGCTTTCTTCGCACCACCTTGCTTATAGGCATCCAATGCGACAGTATACGCGGCTTTTTCTAGCTCAGATGGCTCTGATGTGTTTTGCGTACTGACCACTACAGGTGCTTTGTTTACTGCTACCGTGGTTGTGCTACTGCTGGCGTTGGTGATTGTGGTGTTACTGGGAGGAGTATCCTGTTGGTTATCCTCCGTTGTAGTACTCGCTTCTGGGTCTACTTTTTGCTGAAGTAACTCTAAGCGTTGATCTAGGTCAGCGTAACGGTTTTCCAACTCATGTTTGAGTTGAGCGATTTCGTTGTCTTGTTCTTCAAGTTTGCCGCGTAAGCTACGCAAATCATTTTCTAATTGTTGGTTCTTTTGCATGATTTGCCAATTAATATTGGTTGCTGTTGCACTCGCACCTGTGTCTACTGCGACGCTGGTTGGATTGACACTATTGTTCGTTGCTTGGCTTAAGCCGCGAGATTCAATTGGAATATTGGCGAAAACAGGCGTTGTGCAAAGTAGGGTGAGGGCACATAGGCTATGCTTCTTTAGCATCATAAAATATCCGTGTTATAAGGCTTTGATGGGGGATACATCAAACAAAATTCATTTACCCCATTAAAAACGGCAACGTTATGAATTGCAATAAGCTTTTACATTGTTGTCGTATATTTAGGTAAATGAATGTAGCCTAGTCGTTACCAATAATTGAGCGATTTTTCTTGAGTTTGTTTTATAAATAGTCAATTGAATGAAATGCTTATTGAAAAGTCGTTTATAGGCTTGCAACTTAGGGAAAAATCTCTATACTCTGTCCTTGCAATGGTAGCCCTGCTGGTTACTTCGCAATTGTATTCCACGAACCCCGCCAGGACCGGAAGGTAGCAACGGTAGTAGAAATATGATGTGCCGAAGGCTTGCTGGTAGGGTTGCCACCATATTCATTTATTAAAAATATAATAATCAATATACAAATATATTGTATGTAGACCAAATTTAAAATATCTTTCCATTCACTGTTATTAGGTTTGTAATATTTCCTATTCTCTTTACCCTTAGCTTTTGTTTTAAAGATTCATTTACTCTATTCCTCACCTCTTTTTGCTCTCTAGCATTTGTACTTTTTCTTAGGTGATGTATTTTAATATCACGTTAAATCGCGATCATTTAATTTATCGAAAATTATTTCAAGCAATAGAAATCATTGCATTATTTTTTATCTTACTCGTCTTGTATATATTCAAGATTTTCTGAATTTAGTTTGATTTATATTTATTTAAGAGTGTTATAGTTTTATAATTCATTAACGATTACATGTAGTTAATGTTGGGTGTGAATATAAGATCAATATTTATAAAGGTGATTTGGGCATAGCTTGGCAGAGTAAAACTTGAAGTGCGACATAAACCACCTAATTAATTTAAAGGGTTTATGGAGTATATAAAATTGTCATACCATCATCTTAACTTTGAAGATCGTACTGCATTAATGCTTGAGTCAAGAA
>NZ_JACBEZ010000050.1:0-16443 GCF_013391465.1 Acinetobacter sp. SwsAc2
GAGATTCATGCACGTGTGGCCGTATTAAATAAATTTACAGATTTAGGTCGACCTCACACCCAAGTTGCCACTTAAATTTAGATAACTTGGAAGAAGTTTAGCTTTTGAATGTTTGTGCAACAAAGCCACATAAAATTAACTTTCAATACGATATTGGAAGGTATTTTTAACATTCGACACACTGGTCGGTTTGCCATCGACGAGACGAGGCTGATATTTAAAAGTGAGTGCAGCCTGAATCGAAGGTCGTACAAACATCGGATGACAATCGCCTTGTGCTTTAGGATTTTCTACCCGTCCTTTTTCATTTACGCTATACATCACTGTGCAATCCCCCTCAAGTTTACGATCCAAAGCTTGTTCAGGATAGGCTGGTGCTATTTTTGCAACAGGTTGATAATTTTTAACATCAAATGTTTCAGGATGAGTTTGTGCTTTGGGTTCTACTGATTTCTGGGTCTTTGTCTGAGTTGGTATATCCGCTTTAGACTGCGTATCTACTGTTTTCTGAGATTCAGCTGCTGCCGTTTGCTTTTCTGTCATGACTTGCTGTGTCGGTTTAGCCGCTGTAGGTACAATTTTGTTGCTCTGTGATTCTACAAACTTCTTGGTGGTTTTCGGTTGAACTTCAGCAGGTTTCACAATCTGTTTTTTTGGGACAGGCTCATGTAGCAGTTTTTCTTCGACTATCAGTTCAGGCTTTTTAGGTTGTGGTTGCTGTTTGGCAGGAGGTGGTATTTGCACAAATTGTAATTGAATGGTTTTCGGCTTAGGTTCCACCAATGTTTCATGCATCTCAACCGTACATAACCATGCAATTAGCGCAATATGCAATCCAGCCGTGACCGAAAGCGCTAGACCTTGATCACGAAACCTAATTTTGGAAACGGTTGCCATCATGATTGTGGTTCCTCTGTCACTAGCCCCAAGTTCGTTACCCCACTTTTTTGCAAGGATGCTATGGCCTGTGCAACCAGTTGATAATCGGCATCCTGATCGGCACGCACATAAAACTGTAGGCTTTTATCTTTTTGAATAATCGGAACGAGCTTTTGTTGCATACTGGCTAAATCAATGGCCTGATCCGTGACTTTCTCAGTATTCACTTCCGAACCAATATTCCAGTAATACTGACCATTGGCTTGAATAGATAAGGTCACAATACGCTGCTGTTGTGACGCGGGCATGACATTGGCATCCACTTTAGGCAAATCAATTTGAATGCCTTGTGTCAACATCGGTGCAGTCACCATAAAAATCACCAATAGCACCAACATGACATCAATATAAGGAACCACATTCATTTCAGCATTGAGTTTTAATTTTTGAGGACGCTTAATCATGGCTGTTGCTCCTTAACGCGAAGCGCGCTCAGTGTGCCCCAACAAACGATAAATACGCGTTTGCAACTCATTGGCAAAACCGTAATAACGACTGGAAAGCTTGTCAGCACGTGCCGAAAAGCGGTTATACGCGACTACCGCAGGAATAGCGGCAAATAAACCAATGGCTGTTGCAATCAGCGCTTCTGCAATTCCAGGTGCAACTGTATTGAGGGTTGCCTGTTCAACGGCAGACAGTCCAATAAACGCATTCATAATGCCCCAGACCGTTCCAAATAAGCCTATATACGGGCTGACTGAACCGACTGTTGCAAGAAAGGTCAGATTTTGCTGAAGCTTTTCTTCTTCTTCACTGATGCTGCTGAGCAAACGACGTTCTACCCCATCAATCACATCACTTGTAGTGAGTTGCTCATCTTTGATCAATTGATGGTATTCATCCACCCCATGTTGAAAAATGCTGACTACGCCTTTCTGTTGTTCAGGCTGTTGGTAATCTTGCTGTAAAAGATTGAGATCTTTTTGCTGTCTAAAATTCTTTAAAAAGCGGTTCCAAAGCTGCTCTTGTCCACGAAGTAACATACCGTGACGCACGATTAAATACCAACTTACTACTGAGGATAAAACCAAAATCAACATCACTACTTTCACCAACACACTGGCATGGCTAATCAACATCCAAACCGACATTTGATCCATTGTTGCTTGCATAACGCACTCCAATTTTTTACTGCATGGTGCAGTACATGTATATTTTTAAAATGGGCTGTGACTCTTTGCCCCAGCCTATGTACTAAAGCGCTATTTAGTCTAAATGCAGGGCTTGAGCGATTTTTTCCCATGGCACATATTTAAAGTTCTGATTGGTTTCAGGCATCCGTTTACGTCCATCTTGCACCACCAACATGCCTTGCTTCCATTTGCCACCAAAATTTAGGGAACTCACATCTAGTCCATCTGTTTCAGACACAGCGTCAATGCCTTTGTCGATATTGATGCCTACACGAAATGCGCCACGAACCGTATAAGGTGCTGCGGCATCAAGCACCACAAAGCTGTCATTGCCTTGGCTTGAAACTACCAAATAACTTTGCTTTTTACCGTGATAAAGTCCCATTCCCTCAATGTCATCATGCATCACCTCTCCTACACCTATCACCTGCTGCATAGGGAGCTGAGTTTTTGGATTGAGATCTTTTACCCACACCGCGACATCTTCTTCACCCAAGAAAATACGTCCTGTGGCGTCGTCTACGACACAGCCTTCAGGTTGGGTTTTAACTGAAAAACGTTGTACTTCTTCAGCCCTTAATTTTTGCTGCGTAGCGGTAATGTGGTATTGAACAAAAGTCCCGTTTTTATCGTTTGGAATGGCATAGATTTCACCTTGAGCATCGCGATACATACAAATGCCGTAGATGTCATCTAAAGTCGTTGGTAACTCACCAAGCACAAAGACCCTGCCTGTTTTTGGTTGAATCGCAAATACATGTAAGCTGTTGTGGTCTCGGTTCGATGCCACAGCCAAATCAACCGTTTGATTACCCCACTTAAAGCCATGGCGTACATCGACATTATTGAGTCTCCCGACTGGCAAATACTGTACAGCTTTACCTTGTAGGTCATTGACTTGTAAGCCGCCTTGTTTATCTGTCGCTAAAATACGGGATTGACTCGGCTGTGTGGCATTGTGCCAAATAGCAGGATCATCAGCCGCATCACCTGTACTTGGCACACCCTCTGTCTGCACTTCTGCAGGGATAGTGATGATACTTTGAGCTTTGGTCTGGGTCTGAGTTTCCCATTCAACATCGGCTGCTTTCACCGTTTTATCATCTAAAATCAGTAGAGATTTATCGGTTAAATTTCCGCGAATACTCAGACTTTCCGCCTCCTTTAAACCACTCAGCTGTAATGGTTCTAGGATGTTCCAATGCTTGTCTTGTTTTTGATAACGATAAAGCAGTGGTTTTTCTTCATCAAGCACCGCAATGTGATCATCCACAATGCTAATTGCGGATGGTGTCCCTTGAATCGAGCCAAACGGTTTTACCAAATCGACTGCTTGGCGCACCATATCTGCTTCAGAATGGGCAGGATAGACCCAAACACCGACATTTTCTTCATTGATTAAGAGTTCTGCACTAGTATCATTCACCTTGCAAACAGTACTTGCAGGTGGAAAACTTAAACGACGTACCAACTGCGGCAGGGCCAATGCTTTTTCACGATTCGCCACAAGCCACTGCTCACCTATCCCTTCTTCACCGACTAAAAAGGCAAAACTCAAGCCTTGAGCATCGGTGTATAGACAAACATCTTCGGACTTAAATGAACGCTTTGGAATAAAGCTGGCTTTGTCCCATACTTTATTTTTTAAGTTCATGCTCATCAGTTGAATTTGCTGTTGTTGCAAATTCGATGCAGCAATCAATAAACGCTCCGAACCAATCCGGTAATCAAAACGTCCAAACTGCCCTTGAATGTGATGCAATACATTTTGTTCATCATCTAAAAACTGAAGACCTTTATTCTTACTGCTCAATAGAGCTGTCACTTCTGGCCATGTACTTAAGCTCAACCATTGCACATCTTCAGTTTTAGCTTCATTTGTATCAACTTCGCGTAATTGGAGCTTTTCTGCTGTTGGCTGATCCACCGTTAATGGTTGTGAGCTTACAGGAGATGGAGAAACACCATGCTGACTACATGCTGTCAGTAACACTATGCAACTTGTTAAAACAGACAATTTAAAGCTTGAAAAATTCATAAAATTACTCAAATTTGGGCAACCATATCTCGAGGTTTTCTTCTCAACAAAGAAAACCTGAGCGTTTATTTAGTGAAATTTAAAAATGGGTGTAAGTCAGAGCAAGCTTATAGGCTGGGCCATATTCTTCATACTGCGCGTTGTAAGCCTTCGCACCTGCGTAGTTGTAATAGTGCTCATCGGTGATGTTTTGTACATCAAACTTTAATTGTAAATTTTTTGACAAATTCAGATGACTACTAAAGTCGAGAAAGACTTGCTCATCGGTATAAGTATCTTTTTCAGGCGTATCAATATCACCTAACTCATATAAATAGCTAGACTTATAGTTTGCAGACAAACGTACGCCGAAACGCTCATTTTCCCAACCAATCATGGCATTGCCTACCACATCCGACTGGTTTGGTAAATGAATACGACGGCTCAGAAGTTCGCCATCTTTCATCGAATCAATATCTGCTTCTGACTTACTAAAGGTCGTATTAAAGCCCAGCAAGAAACCATTCCAAGGCGCTCCTAGATGGTCAAACTTTTGTGAGTAGGCAAACTCCATCCCGTACAGTTTTGCTTCATTACCATTTTTATAGGTAATAGCTTCATCAAAGTCAGCCCATTGCCCTGTTCCTGCAATATTGGTGTTATAAATAAAGTTATCGATATCTTTATAAAATGCGTAGAAACCCACCATACTGGCTTTGCCAAAATACTTTTCTACACCCAGATCAAAGTTAGAAGACTCTAAAGGCTTTAACATTGGGTTACCAAACTCAGCTTCATCACCATCGATATAGACACCTGGTGCACTTTGCGCAAAGTTCGGACGTACCACACTATTGGTCCAAGCGGCACGGAGGTAAGCGTTATCGGCCAATTGATAACGTAAATGTAGGCTTGGCAACCAATGATCATAGTCATTTTTATATTTAGTCGCAGTGATCACATCATCGTTGAACTCAAAACCACGTGCTTCAAAGTTGGTATTTTCATAACGTAAGCCTGCAATCACACGCAGTTGATCCAAATCAACGGTATTCATGACATAAGCCGCTTGTATGTCTTCATTCGACTTAAAGTCATTAATGATTGAACCGTCAGCAACCACATAATCATTTGGATTTAATCCACTGATTTTATCTTTAATAGCGTTTTTATTAATGGTTGGACCAAACTGACCCAGTTCATAATGGCTGTTTGAATTGAAATCTGAACTTGACGTACTGAGATCTTCATATTTCCATTCATCGGTATTGTTGGTTTTTTCACGTTGGCTGATTTTTCCGCCGAACTTCAATGCAGCAGCATAATTCCCCAGCATATAGTCTTTCAAAAAGTCTAATTTACCGTTGTATTCTTTATCGGTGGTTTTAGATTTTTCCCACGACACCGAATCTAACTCATAGTTGGCCGCATCATAAAAATCTTGGTCTGCCGTAATTACAGGTTTTTGCGTACTATTAAATCCAACATTACTAAAATCACCTTGGTATTTTGCCCCCGAAATTCCCCCTGGATTTTCCTCCGATGCTTCGCTATAACCGAGCTGACCTTCCACCGTCCACGTGCCAAAACCTTGCTTACCACCGAGGACAAAAGACTGTATTTCTTGTGTTTCTTCACGGCTCTTCAGTGAACGAGTCACTTCTGCATCACCACGCTGGCCTGCAAGTTGTGGATCAGAAAATTCAGCCGCCACTTCCTGACGTGATTCAGTGTCTTTAAAGCGACTATATAAAGTTCTTAAATAGTATTCGCCTGTGTCATTCGGACGGTAATCAAAGTTTAAACCCGCACCAATGCGCTCACGCTCGATGTCATATTGACGCATTGCGGTTTCTTCAAGTGCGTCACCATCCCAAGCCCCACCCGTTTCAACATTGTCCGAGCCAAATTTTCGGTTTTGATAACTCAGTGCCAGTGCCACCCCAAGGTTGTCTTGCCCCTCACCAACACTGAAACGATTACTGAGAGCACCAGATGCTTTAGGGCTATATTTTTCCCGTTTTTCATCATAACCACCTTCAACCGTTCCCGTATAAAACAAACCGTCATGGTCAAAAGCCGATAAACTTTCAACCTGCACCGTACCACCTAATGAGTTGGCATCCATGTCTGGTGTCAGCGTTTTCACCACAGCCAATGACTGTACTAGCTCTGAAGGTAAGACATCCAATGCTACGCCACGGCGATCGCTTTCAGGTGCAGGAACCAAAGTACCATTGATGGTTACTGCATTTAAGTCAGCGCCTAAACCACGAACGGAAACAAAACGTCCTTCGCCTTGGTCACGCTCTGTAGATACACCTGGTATCCGTTGCAACGCTTCTGCGGCATTGTCATCGGGTAATTGTCCAATGCCATCGGCATGTACCACACTGCTGATTTGGTCGGCACGTTTTTGTTCTTTGAGTGCTTTATCCATACTTGCAGCTTGACCAATGACCTGTACATATTCCACCGTGTTATCTTCGGCATGTAGATGCGTCATGCTCAGCATTGACAGGACCAATGTGCTGAGCTGAAAACCCGCACGCTTATGTTTCATGAAACGGCTCTGATTATTTTGCATTATGTTCTTCCCCTCAAGCCAAAGTGGCATGGTTTGAACGCACAATAGAAATTGAATGTGAACATGATGTGACAGTGCCTTTTACGATCTGCCCTTTTTATTTGTTTTTGGCCTTTTTCAGCAAAAAGTGAGCTAATTTGATCTGTATAGAGAAAATACTGAGCATACAGAATGATGCATATTCCCCTCAAAGATAGGGTTTTTCAGCATTTTTATTCTCAAAAATCAAAAATACCCTGATCTATTTTGACCCTAGCCATTGCCATCAAACTGTCATCTAAATCTGTTTAGCTTGGGCGAAAATAAATCATTTCAAAAAATGCTATGCCTAAATACTTTGCTTACTACCGCTGGCCTTTATTATGTGTAGCGACTGCCTGTAGCTTATCCCTTTGGTTGTTTATCTTACTTGGGCAGAGCAAGTCATTTGCTGAATGGAACTGGGTCGATATTTTAGGTGAAGGGGGAGCAACTGTTTTTATTGGTATTTGGATTTTCTTTATTATTAAAAGCCGTCCTTTGGGCCGTGTAACCAACTATATCTTTTATGGACTGTGTTTTATTTTTTTCCACATGTGGATGGACAGCTTAGATGAGTTTATTCGCCTGCCTAAAGAAATCATGTGGGATGCATGGCTTGAGTCCATTCCTTTTCCAATTGGACTGTGTCTATTTACCATCGGGATTTATTTTTGGCATCAAGAAGAACTGGCGATTTCTAAACACATGCAAAAAAGAGAACGCATTTATCGGGATCATCGCTTATTCGATGCACTCACCCCTTTGGCCGATGCTCATTATTTTAAAACACAGCTCAAAGCCGCAATCGAGCAAAACTTGCATGAACCCAGCGACATGTCCGTCATACTGCTAGATATGCATAATTTTAATCAGATTAATCAAACACATGGCTTTGATGAAGGCACATCTATTTTACAGCATGTTTCACAATTGATTAGCTTAAACTTACGACCACAAGACCTGCTCTGCCGCTTCGCAGGAGATCGTTTTATTATGTTGTTACCAGAGACTAAGCTACAACAGGCTGAAAAAATGGCTGCTCAACTTGAACGCATGCTTATGGTCAGTGCTTATTATCAACGTGATCTGTCCGTGCACATTCCTCTAAAAGCACTCACGACCTGCTGCGCTGTCGGACAATACCAAACTGTCCAACAACTCTTGAGTGCCTTAAATCAGCAATTGCTCCAAGTGAAGCAGTACTACTCACCGAAGCGAGTCATGGTATGAGCTTTGAATGCGACTACAGCTACATTCCTGCGCATCATCAATTGTCTATTTTAATTGATTTGGCAGCGAGTCATGAAGTCGAACATCACGTCCTGCTCAGTGGCAGCAGTATTTTCTTAGAAGATATCTTTTCGGGGCAAAAACTAATTAGTCAACAACAGTTACAACAGGTTTTAAAAAATGCTGAACAGTGTTTTCGCAATCAGGACATCAGTTTCTTATTTGGTCAGCGCAGTTTAACCACTCCCTTTAATGACGCCATTAAATCCATGCTTTATGCATCGACCTTCGATGAGGCACTTAGCCGTTATTTAGAATTTTCCGCGTCCGTTTCACCATGGTTATGCCCTCGACTCATGTATAGTCAAAGCCATATTCATATTTATTGGTTAGATGAAAACAAGCTTGAAAATCGCTTTTTAATCGAAAGTGCAATGAGTGCAATACAAGCGTTTAGCCGTCAACTGTACCAAGCCAAATTAGCGTGGAAATTCGAGTTTAATTTTTCTGAACCGGATTATATTGAACAATATTGGACACATTTAGGCAGTGCTTTAGAGTTTAATCGCCCGATCAACATGATGAGCCTACCTCGCGATTTGATTTATGAAAAACTTCCCAATGCCTCTTCGACCTTAGCTTCAATCAGTTATCAATATGCGCTGAAAGAAATGACAGCTCAAAATATTCAACAGAGTTTTTTGCTCAGTTTGCACCAATATTTAATGCAGAATATTCAAAATAATATTCAACTTGAACAAACCGCTGACTATTTTCAAATGAGTTCTGCCACCTTAAAACGTAAACTGAAAAAGCATCAGACCCATTTTCAAGCGCAACTCGATCAAAGTCGTTTGCATACTGCCATCATTTTATATCGTGTACATGGTTTTAAAACTGAACAGATTTCTCAGTATTTACAAATTAACGATGCCACTAATTTTCGACGTGCGTTTAAGCGGTGGAGTGGTTTAACCGTACAAGCGGCACAGTCCTAAGCGCTTATTTTTCCCAAAAAAATCACGGGTATTTCTATTGTAACGTCGAAATTAAAAGTCAAAAACTCATCGGCTAATCACTAAAGTCCGCATAGTCACGTTCGCTGTATTTTTCTGTTTGTGTCCAAGGTGTAGCAACATGTTGGCCAATTTTGCGCACGGTAAAGGTTTTGGCATAGCCTGAGGTCGGTTTGAGCAATTCATATTTTTGAACCAGTTGATCCTGTTCACTCCATATAATATTCAACGTTTGCCCAGCACTGCGTATTTGATAATGCGCTAACTTCGAATCACGTTGAATCAATTGTGCTCGCTTTAAAATGTCAGGATGAATCAAACTATATTCACAGCGCCAACAGTTTTTCATCCCTAGCATTTCTTGATCGACATCCTGCAATTGCACCCGCATTTTTTCATCTGGCAAAATATAAAAACGCTGAAACGGACTTTCTACGTTTGCTTGCCCGACTACATCTTTGCGCTGCATCCACTGAATTGCACTGTCAAAACTCACATGCTCATGGGTGTCTGTTTTGGCAGACACATGAGTGTTGCTATGTATCTGGGCTTCGTCAGCATGCGTTTGTGTGTTTAAACGTTCAATCCAAATATTTTGCTCATCTCGAATTATTTTCTCACTGTATTTTTGAATGGTCGTGACCCCATTGGCATCCAACCGTTCAATCTGATAATCAATACGATATTCATCGGCCGACCATACCCATGGACTGAGCAAACTGAAAGACAATGCTAAGAATTTCATTTTGAATTTGAACGGCCGTATAAATCTTGTATCCATTAGAATCCAAACGCCTTTTTCAATTGCTCAAATACCCATGTATTTTCTTGTGTGCCTTTGAATAGATTTGAATTCTTTCCTTCAGCAAACAGCATCACATCTCCGCCGCCATGTGTTTCGCTTTTCGTCAGTTGTACCCCGACTTCTTGTTTATAGTCGTCAGCAAAGGCTTGCTCGTTGCTAATACTGTCACGAATATCTAAACGTTTACCCGTACCATTTCCAAAAACAAGCGTCGTTCCTGTTGCCCCATTTACATCGCGGTATGGATTATGTACTTGGCCATCAGCCAGCACTTTGCTGTAAGCATTTTGCTCTTTTGCAATATTATAGTCATAGCTCAGCCCCAAAATACCTGGATTAGTTTCCGTCGTTTGACCCGTTCGTGCGGCATAACCATTAAAGGTCATCACATGGTCATGGTCTGCCGTCACTACAATCAAGGTATTGCTCAAATCCACTTTATCCAGTGCAGTTTGAATTGCATCATTAAATGCTTTGGTTTCTTGCAATGCTCTTTTGGCATTATTGGCATGTAACGCATGGTCAATACGTCCTCCTTCAACCATCAAGAAGTAGCCTTGTCCATTACTCTGCGCTTGCAATGCATCAATCGCTTTACTGGTCATCACCGCCAGACTAGGTTCAGTCTCTATATTTTTTTTCAGGCGATCCAAATCATAATTTAAATGCGACTGTGTGGAGAATATACCGAAAATTTTCTGGGTATTGACTGTCTGCGCCAAATCACTTTGACTTAAAACGGTTTGATAACCCTGCTGTTTAAACTCTGCCAATAAATCACGGCCATCCAAGCGCCCTTTGGGGTTAGAGACTGCATCATAAGGCGTCCAGTGATTTAAGCCGCCTCCCATAAGGACATTAATGCCATCCAATAAGTTTGGATTATAAGCTTTACCTTTTGGAACAGCTTGAAGCGCTATATCGTATTGCGCATCACGGTGACAGATATGTGCATAGGTTGCCGCAGGTGTGGCATGGGTGAGTTCGGTCGTCGTCACTACGCCAACCGCTTTACCCTGCTTTTTTGCCAGTTCTAAAATACTTAACGCAGGCATCCCTGCGACCATACTACTGCCCTGTTCTGGACAACGGTTGATGGCTTTCGCTAAGCTTTTGCCATTCGGCAATTTTCCATCTTCAGGTTCGACCGCAATCGTTCCTGTTGTCATGGCTATCACTTCATTTTTATTTTTCTGCCCAGTCATATAGGCGCCCATAGAGGGAGCGCTATCTGTGGTTTGACCATCCTCAGAATAGGTTTTAATTCGTGCTGCGTGCTTCATGCTGTCCATGGCCAGTTTGCCATTTTCCCCCACAGCATAAATACGACTTGCCGTCACTGTGGTTGGTCCCATGCCATCGCCTAAAAAGAATATAAGGTTTTTAGTCGGTGTAAGTGTGGTGTCAGCAGCATACAAAGCATTTGAAGAAATCGATGCTGTAAGCAGAAGCATCATGTATGGGATGGTTTTTAAAGTAGGTTTCATGTGATATCCCTCTGCTATAAGCCTGTGATCTTACGAATCAGATGATTGACCTCAATATTTTCAAGGCTACCCGAGAACTGATCTGCCCCCTGACCAATCGCACCTAAAAACACATCTGCACCACCATGCGTTTCTTTATCTTTATAGCCCGTTTGAATCACAGCTTCTTGTTGGAAATCATCCGCAGCAGTGCCCGTACACCAACCCGTTTCAGCCAAAGGATAGGTGAAACTATATTTTTCACCTTGTGGTGCCTTTGGCCCTTGTACAGGATGACAGACATCAGTGTCTTTTAAGTTCAGTACCAAGTCATCCATACGGTTTTGAGTGGGGCGTTTTTTGCCCGTACCAAAACCGATAATCGGATAAGGTTGACCATGAATATCTTGAGCAAAGCCCGCTTGATCATAGTTTTTTACCAATCCAAGCACACTGGTTTCCTTACCTTCGACGTATTTTCCTGTACGCTTGGCATAACCATTTAAAACCAAGGTGTGATCATGGTCGGCTGTGATTACAATCAGTGTATTTTTAAGTTCAGGATCACTTTGTTTAAGCTTTTGAATGGTTGCTTCTAAAGCATCATTTAAGGCAATCGTGTCTTGTAAAGCACGTTTGGCATTGGTGTCATGCAGCGCATGATCTATACGCCCGCCCTCCACCATCAGGAAAAAACCTTTTTTATTTTGCGTCAGGATGTCTAAAGCAGACAGCGTCATTTGCTTGAGACTCGGCTCTGCCAAGTTTTTCTTGGTGCGATCCAAGTCGTAATTTAAATGGCTGTGATTAAATAAACCCAATAATTTTTCATTTTTCGCCAGTTGCACTTGGGACAGTTGGTTTTCATCAAAAACCACGCGGTAGCCTGCCTTTTGCATCTCGGTAATTAGATTGCGCCCATCAGTACGTTCTCCACCTGCATCTTTAGGCAAAAATTGACGCTTACCTCCACCTAAAACCACATCGACTCCATCTTTGAGTTTGAGGTTATAGCGTTGATAATCATCGCCTTTTGAACTCGGGACCAACTGTGATGCAATGTCATTTTCAGCATCACGGTGGCATATATGCGCATAAGTCGATGCTGGTGTGGCATGCGTGATCCGCGTTGTGGTCACAACCCCTGTCCCCCAACCCTTTGCTTTGGCTAACTCAAGTAAAGTCTGTGTGTTTTGCTTATTTTTGTTTTGTGGGTTAGTCCCGCACTGGTTATTCCCTACTGAATCAGGTTCAACTGCAATTGTCCCTGTCTGCATCGAGATCACCTCGTTTTTCATCTTGACACCTGTCATATAAGCACCCATCGAAGGTGCACTGTCAGTGACTTGCGCATCTTCAGAAAAGGTACGAACAAAGGCAGACTCAGGTAACCGATCAATTGCTAACTGACCATCTTCACCGACAGAATAAATACGTGAAGCGGTAAGCGTGGTCATGCCCATTCCATCACCCAAGAAAAACACTACACGTTTCGGTTGTTGGACTTTTTGTTGTTTGAGTAGTTGTACTGCATGAGTTGGTTGAGCTTGCATTAAATCACTACTTTGACAAGCGGAGAGAAATAAAGCACTCAAACTTATATATGCCACACTGATTGTTTTTAATTGGAATTTTTCAAGAAAACCGAGCATTGCATCAACCCATCTAAAGATGGCTGAACCATACACTTCGGATATTTAAATCCGATGACATTTAAGCATCAATATAAATTTACTCACTTTCGAAACGCTTTTTCATTTTTTACAATTATCAATATTAACCATCAAATTTGTAACGCAATCCAACATCTTTATTCTCATTTGACAATGGTTATTATTTACTTTTTGGTAAAATTCAATCAAAATCCCCTGTCTTCTGCAAAGCAATCTTTTTAATTACTGCTAAAAATGAAATAGTTAAGCTTTTTTTTTAGAACGTATCTTATTAACTTTATGCACTTTTTTACAATAACCACCAATCTCGGGGATTTTAAATGAAACGCTCTTCCATGTTACTTGCTATGGGGCTCTTGATAACCACTCTTTCAGGCTGTGCGACATCACGCGGATTGATTCAAGTTCCTGCACCTAATACTTCAGCATCCTCTCAAGAAGTGCCGAGCTCTAAGAAAGCAATTATCGCTCTGGTCGAAGATAATAGAACATTCCAAGACAGACCTACCACGCCTGATATTCCGTCTTTAAAGGATGGTTTAGCCAAAGCAACTACTGAAGAAAAAGCAAAAGCTGTTGCGCGTAAAAGAAATGGCTACGGAAAAGCATTAGGCGATATTCTTTTAGAAAAGGAGACCGTGTCTGAGTTATTACAAAAACGCACAACTCATGCACTTAAACAATCAGGTTATGAAGTCATTACA
This sequence comes from Acinetobacter sp. SwsAc2, assembly GCF_013391465.1. Classification (NCBI taxonomy): domain Bacteria; kingdom Pseudomonadati; phylum Pseudomonadota; class Gammaproteobacteria; order Moraxellales; family Moraxellaceae; genus Acinetobacter; species Acinetobacter sp. SwsAc2. The sequence goes on from NZ_JACBEZ010000050.1 coordinate 13,595, forward strand.
GACAATGAAACCAATCGAGCAAATGCCGATCTAATCCTCACCATTAAAATTAATAAATTTTGGTCATGGTTCCAGCCTGGATTTGCGTCAATCAAAATTCACTCAGAAATAGATACAAATGTCGTGAATGCGAAAGACTTGAATACAGCCCCTCTCCACATTTATAGCAAGGTGACAAAATCAGCTCAAATTGCCAATGGTACGAAATGGGTAGAAAACATTGATGGGGTACTTGATGATTATGAGTCTAAATTAATTTCTGCATTGCCAAAAGCAAATCCATAAATAGCTATAAAGTAAAAAAAGCCCTCTGTAGAGGGCCTTAAAAGCTAACGAATGTTATACGTTAAAACTTGGGCCATTCTTTAATGACCCATGTTTTTTTAACCACAACTAAAGATAAGTACTACCACTTATGACTATAAGAAACTTTTAACGTTGCTCCATTCGCTACTAAGTGACTTGTGTTGTCACCAGATCTTAGCAATTGGCTATAAAGTGGGTAATATTTTCGGTTAAACATATTTTCTAAACCAATAGTTACAATATCTTTTTTGTTAAGCGCAAAACTACTGATTAAGTCGGCCGTTGTATAAGATTTCACATCATAACGACCAAAACCGTTTACGCCATTCAACCTGTAGTCCTTCGCACCAAAGTAAGTTGCCTGTAGTCTATTCGTCCAAGTATCAGTTGGACTATAAGAGATGTAACCAGTCAATTTTAATGGTGGGATTCTGAAGCCCGTCATATCTTGTTCTTTATTCGTGTTTTGTGGAGTTTCACGACCTTTCATCCACGTTACACTCCCCCCAGTCCCCCAAACATTAACATCATCAATGTAGTCAATCGTTGCTTCAGCACCAGAAACTTTCTCTTTTGTTCTAGCAAGAACCAATCCATTGTTAAAAGATTGGACACCTCCAAGGTCCGAGGTTGAATGGAATACGGCGAAACTAGATGAGATATTTTTAAAATCACCCTTCCAACCAAGCTCATAATTATCAACTTTTACAGGTTCTAAAAATGATGAAGCAAGGTTAAAACCGACTCCAGCATTACGTATAACTAAACCAACATCAGGAAGTTGAAAGCCTTGATTAAAAGAGCCGTATATCGAGTGTTGATCAGTTGGAGAGAAAGTAAGATTTGCATTATATAACCATGCATCAGCTTTAACTTTACCCCCTTGGACTGTATAAGGGTTTGGTTTACCTAACTGAGATAATGGGATGAAACTATCGATTTCAGCGTAACTATCTTCATAACGAGTTCCAATCTCAGCAGCCCATTGGTCATTAAATTGATGCTTAAATTGAACAAATCCGCCAAGACTTTGAGTTGTGAGCTCAGGCAAATAAATAAGATTCCCAATTTTAACAAACTCTAGACCACCAGACTGATCATAAATTTGAGGTTCAAAAATATCCAAGGGCATCTCGCTCTTTTCACGACTAAAGTCACCGCCCCAAACGACAGTTGTATCACCCAAGAATTCAAGTGGAGTTGAGACTGTTAAGCGACTACCTAGGACATTATTTTCTTGGTAAATTTGATCGACTTGTTTTCCACGATTGGCATTACCGCGAGCATCAAATGGTGAGAAGCGAGTAAAGAAGTCTCGATAGTAAAGTTGTGCATCAACTTTATTTCCTAATAGATCTTTATTGATATAGGTCAAATTATAGATTTGATTTTCATTTTTATTTTGATCTTTTAATTTTAAACCTTTAATTGCTTGAGCAGGTACACTACCAAGAGGATATTTTTTTGTGCTCGTATCAGCTGCATAATCAGAATTTTGTTCTGCATTATAGTAATTCGCCGCAAGCTGTAGGTATTGATTGTCATCAATATGATAGCCAATTTTACCCCCAATGCTATAGGCATCAGCATCATAAAGATCACCTTGACTGGGTTCTGGAGCAACTCTATCACCACTGGCATCATATGGACTACCAATACGTTGATAGCCAAACTCCAATGCATAGTCAAAATTATCCAAGCTTCCCGTAAAATATTGGTGAATATCCCCACTTAATGCATCTGTACGGAAATTAGTTAAAGGGCTTTGTAAGCCAATAACAGTTTTAGCTGTAGGTTCTCCACCAGCAGCTTTAGTTGTTATAGATATAATTCCGCCTGCTGCACCACTACCGTAAATGGCGTTGCTTCCTCGAATAACCTCAATATTTTGAATACTTTCCGGATCAATAGCAGAAAGACCTCTAGAAGTATCACGCGTTAAATTCATCGGAACACCATCAACTAAGATAAGTGCATTTCGTCCACGTAACGTTTGTCCATAATCTGTAATTGTACGACTTGAATCAGATAAGCCAGGCACAGCTTTAGCTAAAACAGTTGCAATATTCCCTGAAGAACCATTTTTTTAAAGTTCAATTTGTTTTTCATCTAACTTTGTCACTTGTTTTGATTTTTCTTGGACTTCATCAGCACGTGAGGCAGTGAATGTCATTGTTTCTAACTGTTGTACAGTATTTTCTGATGGAGAAACCTTTTCTGAGTTCTCTGCAAAACTCGAATTAGAAATGAAAATTACCCCTGTTGTTGCCAATATTGGGAAAAGTTTTTTAGACATAGATATTGAAGAGGGTTTTTTCATAATTTGTAAATAGCAATAAGAATTGTTATCAAAATAATTCTTGTCTACTTTACAGTCAATTTTTTTATCAAATAACTTTAAATTATTTATTGTAAATAGGGTGTGTTGACACTTTTAGCTTAAAAAAATAGCGAAGTAGTAAAATCAAATCGCCAAACCCAATTTTACTATTCGCTATGCCTCGTACCATGCTGACAGATCAACACTGGCAAAAGTTGAAAGT
>NZ_JACBEZ010000051.1:0-16321 GCF_013391465.1 Acinetobacter sp. SwsAc2
CTCGATTTATTAATGCACTGTTATAAGAAGACCAATTGGTTGTACGATAGATTTTAGGTGTGGGCTTATTCATTTGAGAATTATATTGTGGAATAAGCCTTTAGAGATAGGTTTGTGCAACAAAGCCATTTGCCGAAGCTATTTTGTTCCGATTTAACCGAAGCGGATCTGTATCCGAATGAGTTCGCGCAGCCTTTTATTTTTGCTTTGCAATGGTGTCGTTGGCAAAAGTTAAAACCTGAGATTGAAGACCTTATGAGCTTCTCAGGTTATTCACTCGGAGAGTTAAGCGCACTTATTTGTGCTACGCAGATAGGCCTAGAGCAAGGCCTGTATTTAGCCCAGCAGCGTGCCTCGTTGATGTCTTCAGCCACTCAGCACGCAAGTGGCTTAATGGCCGTTCAAGGTATCAATCTTAATACGCTTGAACCGTTGTTGACAGAAACGTCAACCGCACTTTCCATCAAACTGAGTGATAGTAGTTTTGTTGTGGGGGGGATGATGCCAATTTACAGCAGCTGGCTCTGCAACTCGAATTACGAGGAACACGTTTTGTTAAACGCTTGAATGTCACCATAGCATCGCATACCGTCTGTATGGATGCTGCAGTTCAGCCCTATCAGCAGGTTTTACAGCAGCAAGACTTTGCTCGTTTATGCACAGCCATGATTAGTGGTTCGGGTGGACATAAGTTTTTTAAGACCACAGATGCAGTGAATGCATTAATTCACCAAATGAATCATGCGATTGATTGGGATGCTTGCTTAAGTGCTATACAAGAAAATCAGCCTGATGTTGTCTTAGAAATTGGGCCGGGCAACGCCTTAAGTAAAATACTATTAGAACGCAATCCAAATTGTATTGTACGTGCGGTGGATGATTTTAAAAGTTGGTCTGGGTTGCAGGCATGGTTAGAAAAACAGAACTTGGCATGAGTTTGATAATGCGTTCAAGGATTCAAAATTTGCAGTACTTGAATATTAGGAAATAACATTCAAATACCGCACAATTTTTCGATGTATGCACAACATTTATACGCTAACGATATGATGTCATGCTTTTTATGTATTTGGGTTTAACGCATAAACATAAGCCTGTTGTATTTGCCCATTCTCTAAAGTGACTTCAGTTAAAACACGCTGATATTCACTTCCTTCAAACTCATCCAAGCTGTTCCACAGCGTATCTAATTGCTCTGAACTAAACATATATCCATCAACAGTTTGTCCATCTGGGCTCAGCATCAGCCCAGGAAAGCCAAGTTCTGCTCCCCAACCCGCTTTCTTAAGCAAACCTTTCACAGAGCCTTTGCTCCATGTACCGCCAAGCGCTTCTAAAATATGAGCATTGGGTTTGTTTGGCCCTAAGGTGCCGTAGACAAATAAGTGTTGTTGCATGATGTAGATGTTCCTAATGGGTAACAGATGGAGAATGAAGTGGTTTTATTGAAAAAATGACAACGAGTGCAAGCAAAATCAGAAAAATATTTAATATAACGATGCCATTCCAGCCATGGCTTTGCCAGATATTTCCGCCATACGCACCCACAATGCTTGAACCTAAATAATAAAAAAGCAGATACAAGGAAGTGGCATGACCTTTATTGGATGTCGCGAGTTCTCCAACTCGACTGCTAGCAATGGCATGGGCAATAAAAAAGCCAGTGGTCACACAGCCAATCCCGAGAATAATCAAAAACAACGAGGCAGAAAGAGTGAGTAGTACCCCTAAGAGCATGCATGAAAAGCCTAAGATCATCACCTGCTTTTTGCCTATTCGGTCTGCAATATTGCCTGCAATCGAAGAGGAAATAATACCCAAACTATAAGATAAAAAAATCAGGCTAATCTGGGTTTGGCTTAAATGATACGGTGCTGCAAACAGTCTGAAGGTCACATAGTTAAACAGCGTGACAAATACACTGGTGAGTAAAAAGCCAATCCCATAGATTTTTAACAGCCGTATATGACTTAAGTGTGCATACCATGCATGTAGATGGAACTTAAAAGAAATACTTTGCTGGGCAATGAAATTTCGTGAATTTGGTAAGAGTTTCAAAAAACCCAATGCACAGAACAGACAGATAACGCCGAGAATGGCCATGGAAATACGCCACGAGAAAAACTCGGTCAAAATGCCCATGCCAACACGTCCCATCATGCCGCCAAATGCTGTGCCTGCAATATACAGCCCCATGGTTTTACTTAGGTTTTTGGGACTAATTTCTTCTGCAATCCAAGCCATGGCAACAGCAGGAACTCCACCTAGGACAAAACCTTCTAAGCTTCTTGAAACCATGAGCACATGCCAACTCGGTGAAACTGCGCATACCACATTGAGTATAGAAGCCAAAAGCATAGAGAAAAACATGAGGCCTTTTCTGCCCAATGTTTGTGAAAAAGCACTGGATAGCACGATTGACATGGCTAAAAAGCCTGTGGTTAAGGACAGTGCTAGCGCACTTGCACTGGGTGCAATATGGAAGCTCTGACTTAAGTTCGGTAGTAAGGGTTGTACGCAATAAATCAGTGAAAAACTGGCAAAGCCCAACAAAAATAGCGCCATGCCCGCTCTTTTATACTCAACTGTTCCTTTGCTGATGGTCTGTGAAATCGGCTGTTGAGGGGTAGACCAATCTGCTTCTAATGAAGGGCTCAGTTTCATGACTTGGCTGATTTCAAATGGAGAGAAGCTTTATTTTAAGAACTATACCTGTATATGTATAATATATATAACTCAATAATGGTATAGCTTTAATATATGGAGATGCGCAATATTCAATATTTTATTGCTATCGCGGAAGAGCAAAGTTTCTCTAAAGCAGCCTTGCGTCTTGGCATAAGTCAGCCGCCGTTGAGTATGCAAATTAAAAAATTGGAAAGGGAAATCGGTGTTGAGCTTTTTTATCGCTACTCTCATGGTGTAGCTCTGACACCAGCAGGAGAAACTTTTCTTAAAATGGTTTTGCCTGTTCAGAACCAACTGAAAAATGCGGTGAAATTGACCCAAAGTATGGCCAATGGCGAATTGGGAGAACTACGGCTCGGCTTTACAGGCACCTCAATTTTAAACTCTTTAATTCCAACAGCTATTCAAGCATTTCAACAGCAATACCCTCAGGTGAATTTGGTATTAAAAGAAGCCAATTCTTTGATTTTGATTGAGAGTTTGTTGAATAATGGATTAGACATTGCGATTGTGCGACCACCTGCGCAGTATCCTAAAGCCATTACGATTCGTAATTTGATCGATGAAAAATTGATTGCAGCCTTGCCGATTCAATATCCCGCAAAAGATGAGGTGATAGATTTGGCAGAGTTTAAGTATGAAAGCTTTATTGTCTCACCACCAGAGGTGAGTGCGGGGCTGTATGCCGCTATTTTAAATAGCTGCCAACAGCATGGCTTCACGCCCAAAATTGGACAGCAAGCCCCTCAGATTGTTTCGATTCTATCGTTGGTTGCGGCGAATTTGGGCATTTCTTTGGTGCCTGAATCTACCCAACAGCTCAAAATTGAAGGGATTAAATATAAATACCTGAAGAATAAGACCGCTACGATTGGACTCGGTATTGCGTTCAAGGCGGATTTGCATAGCCAACCTGCAATCAACTTTTCCAGTTTATTGAATAGTATTGTGAGGCAGCATCATCATTTAAAAGGTTCGCTGTAATTCACTCTATGTCGTTTTAAATATGAATTGTCAGCACGTAACTCGCGGAGTCAAATAGCCATTTAAATACAATCAGAAAGTCAGTTCTCGATTCAGTACCAAAACATGTCTAGACGTCTAAATTTGAGTAATCTAGAGGAAAATATGCATAAAAAATGCCTATGTCGCTAATTTATGATTCTTTTTAAAGCTGCGTAATCCTTCCAGCATGAGGGTAAAAACTGCGAGCCAAATGGCGATATAGGTTGGCCATTCTGCTGAAGTAATGCTTTCCCCTAAGGTGATTGAAACGGCCACTAACAATATCGGTTCGACATAAACCAACAGTCCAAACAGGCTTAAGTTTAAATGCGGGGCAGACAAGGACTGAAATGCCAAAGCCAGCGCACTGATTAGTCCAAGTCCTGAAATGAGCCAAAGTGTATGTGAGCTTTCAGATAGGCTTTCTGTGACGATACTGCCTTGCATGATAAAGAAAATACAGACAGGGAGACTCAGCATCATGTCAAACCAAAGTCCGCCTATATTATTCGTCTCCGTTTTTTGTCTGAGCCAAAAATAGATTGGATAACCTAAGCAAATCAGCAGAGTGGGCCAACTCAGTGTTTGAGAAATGGTCAAGAGGTTCAAGATCCCCAGCACTGCAAAAATACAGGACAGTTGCTGAAAGCGTGACATTCGCTCTTTAAAGGCAATCCGACCGACAATCACCATGCTAATCGGCATCATAAAATAACCGAGTGAAACATCCAGTCCATAGCCATGACTGGGTGCCCACATAAACAGCCACAACTGAATCCCAATTAAAAACGAAGATAAAATTCGCGTTAAAAAGAAAAAGCGCTCTTGGTAGAAACGGCGATAAATAACAACCACCTGAGACCAATTGCCTTTGAGCCAAATAAAAAGTGTTAGACATGGAATAGTCAATACAATGCGCCAGCCGTAAATTTCTGTACCTGCCAGCGTGCCCAAAAGTGAGGTATAGGCAAACATTAAAGCAAATAATACCGAGGCCGTGATATTTAAGCTAATGCCAAGTGCTGTATTAGGATGCGTAGACATAGGCGGTTCTTAAGCTGTATCAATGTGTGATATTTTATTGCAATACTCTTGATAAAATGGCTTGTAATCATTAGCTTGAATGAGAAAATTTCTCGTAGGAGGCTGCTCATGCAATTGGATAAATTTGATTTCGCTTTATTGGAGCATTTGCAAAAAGATTGCTTAACGCCACTTCGAGAGTTGGCCGATTTAGTGCATTTATCAACGGCCTCGGTACAACGTCGCATTCAAAAATTAAGAGACAGTGGCTATATTATTGGCAATACCGCAGTGCTTGATCCAGACAAATTGGGACAAGTGATTACGATTTTTGTCGAGGTTCGCGTCAACCAAACCCATGTGACAGACCTTGAGGAGTTGAAAACGAGTTTTTCAATTCCAGAAATACAGCAGTGCTATTACGTAACAGGTGAGGCGGATTTTATGTTGGTACTCTTGGTGCCAAGTATGAGTCGGTTTCAAGCCTTATGTGATCAGCTTTTTCATCATAATGCCAATGTGCAATGGTTTAAAACCACTGTTGTGTTAGAGCGTATCAAAACAACTTTAGAGGTGTCTTGTCAGCCATAACTTTTATTCTCCTTTCTAGATTCTACCTTATATTCAATGGCTAAAGGGGCTGCTTGAAATAGGAAAAGAGAAAAGTCGTTTCTGAATTTTTAGGCACTCAAAATAACGCCATGATGGAATTGGGCTCCTATTTATATAACGAATTTATTTTTCTAATTTTGATGGCTTTGTATCCATAAAACTTGAGAAGGAGGCACGCTGTTATAGTTTTTTCAAGCCTTACTGTAGCTACTCATTCACACCAAACTAGCTGAAAATTTGACTCAAGAAGGGATCATAATCTTGATGGTGGCGTAATGTTTATAACACAGCAACTGAATACAATTTCTGAATTGGTTGAGGGGCAGGGTCTTTCAGATCAACTGCAACATTTACTTGCGCAGCAGTATTTAAACTTAGAAGCGACTTTGCTGCGTGCTAAAGTTTTACGTGATTTTTCAAGTGCTAAAGTTCAGTATATTGTGCAGTCTGCCATTCAAGCAGAACATGCAGAGGTCGCATTTTTATTTGCGCCTTTTATCTTGGCAAATTTAAACCATCCTGTGATTTATAGCAGTCCTGCAACGCCAACCGTACTCAATATCCTCAATCGTTACTATCAAGCAGAGCAAAAACAAAACCTAAAAATAGATGATGTACTTGAGGCACTCAATGTTTATTTAGATTTGAGTGATAGCGTATTTAATGATGTCGATTTTTTCTATTTTTCATTGATCAAAGCATTATGTCGAACTGATGTCTCTCAGATTTTTTTGGTGACATCATTGGTGCTCAATACACAGAAACTCACAGATCTGGAACAGTTTTTTAAAGTCAAAATTAACTATATTTCTACCCATCCACAAGATGCCATTATCGACAGTAGTGAATGGAATATGCGGAAATTGTTCTTTAAAAACAAAGATCAGCAATATATCGATTTATGTGAAAAATTCGCCACATTGAATGCGCAGTTATTGTTGAGTTATGGCAGTTATAACCAGCAGCAAGCGATCCAGTTGGTTGAAGATATGTTCTATGCCGAGCATATTTATGAAAAGTTATCAGTCTATGCCGAGTATATGCAGACCTGTTTACAACATGGCATGTCCCGAAAGCAGGCAACTTTTTTCGCCTAAATTGCATTTTTGATGCGCCATTCAAGACAGCTTTTCTTTCATATTGATGCATATACCTAGGTCATCCCCATGTTTTTATATACAGACTTTGATCAAAATTTATTAAATGAACGTGTCGCACAGTTTCGTGACCAAACCCAGCGTTATTTAGAGGGGAAACTGACCGAAGAAGAATACCGTCCCTTACGTTTACAAAATGGTTTATATGTTCAACGCTATGCACCCATGCTACGTTTGGCAGTGCCTTATGGCTTAATGAACTCAGCACAATTGCGGAAGGTGGCTGAGGTTGCACAGAAGTATGACCGTGGTTATGCGCATATTTCTACGCGTCAAAATATTCAACTGAATTGGCCGCAGCTTGAAGATGTCCCTGATATTTTGCAGGAACTCGCTACGGTAAACATGCATTCTATTCAGACCAGTGGCAACTGTATTCGAAACACCACCACAGACCAGTATGCAGGTGTAGTTGAGGGCGAGCTCACAGACCCGCGTCCCACCTGTGAACTGATTCGCCAGTGGAGTACCTTCCATCCTGAGTTTTCATTCCTACCACGTAAATTTAAAATTGCGGCCTGTGCACACCCAGAACAAGATCGTGCTGCCACGACTTTTCATGATGTTGGGGGCTATTTGGTAGAAAATGAAGCAGGAGAATTGGGCTATCAAATTAAAGTCGGCGGCGGTCTTGGACGTACACCTTTAGCGGGACATGTCATTAAGCCATTTTTAGCCCGTGAAGATTTAATTGCCTATTTAGATGCCATCATGCGCGTATATAACTTGCATGGTCGCCGTGATAATAAATACAAAGCGCGTATTAAAATTTTAGTGAAAGCCCTCACTCCAGCGGGCTTTGCGGAAAAAGTGGAAGCTGAGTTTGCACATACTCAAACACTGCTCAAAGTTCAGCCTAGTGTTTTAGCGCAAATGGATGCAGTATTTCGACCGTTTGCCTATGAAGCTTTAGATGCGGAAAATTTTGAGGCTTTGTTCCAACAGTATCCGAAGTTTAAACACTGGTTCAGTATCAATACCCATGCACATAAAGTCGCGGGCTACCGCATCGTTACGATCAGCTTAAAACGGGCGGGTGTAGCACCGGGGGATATGACTTCCGATGAAATGCGTTTAATTGCAGATTTGGCTGACCAATATACCTTTGGTGAGCTGCGAACCACGCATGAGCAAAATATTGCCTTAACCGATATACGTCAAAAGGATCTGTTTGAACTGTGGCAAGTCTTAGATCGTGGCAATTTGGCTCGTGCGCATATTGGCTTTCTGACTGACATGATTTGCTGTCCGGGCGGCGATTTTTGCTCCTTGGCAAATGCCAAATCCATTCCGGTGTATGAAGCAATTGCTCGCCGTTTTGATGATTTGGATGCTTTATATCATTTAGGCAAGCTCGATCTGAACATTTCAGGCTGTATGAATGCGTGTGGACATCACCATGTCGGCAATATTGGCATTCTAGGTGTCGATAAAAAAGGCGCTGAATATTACCAAATTAGCTTAGGCGGTAACTCAGATCATGATGCATCCATCGGTGATATTTTAGGGCCATCATTTCCTGCAGAAGATATTCCCGATGTGCTAGAGGAAATTCTGAATACTTATCTGGATTTGCGTTTGGAGTATGAATCTTTTTTAGAAACCTACAAACGTGTCTCGATCCAGCCGTTTAAAGAGCGGGCTTATGCGGACATAAATTGAGATGTTGCATGACCGAACTCGGCTGAAGAAGTTAAAAACTGCGAGCTACCAAATCATCATTATTTTGGCCGTTTGGAGCTGTGCTGATGTCTTACAAAAGTTGCTGAATTTGCCTGTGGCATCAGGGGTACTTGGGTTTTTTCTGCTGTTGTTTTTACTTGAAATGAAATGGTTGAAATTAGCCCACGTTGAACGCGGTGCCGATCTGTTACTGGCGGAATTACTGCTGTTTTTCATTCCGCCGGTGGTCGGCGTGATTCAATATCAGGATTTATTGATTGCCAGTGGTTGGAAAATTTTGCTGGTGATTTTAATCAGCACCGCTTTGGTGATGATGGTTTCTGTATATAGCGTGCGGTTGTTGTTAAAGCAGCCAGTGCTAAATCAAGAATCAAAACAGGAAGATCAGTATGACTGAATGCTGGGGGCTTTTTTACTTGGTTTGGACTGTGCTGTGCTATTTCATGGCAAAGCAGTTTTTTGTTCGAACACAAAAAATCTATTTATCCCCCATTATTGTTGTTCCTAGCATGAGCATCATACTGATCTTTCTTTTACAGCATCAGTTCCAAGACTATTACTTTTATACCCAATATTTGGTGGCCATGCTCGGTCCAATCACAGTGGCTTTTGCTATTCCTGTTTTTCGTTATCGCCGCATGATTCAGCAACATTTTAAAGTGTTGCTCTTCAGTTCCAGCCTCGCCATGTTGGTGGGTATTTTTAGCAGTTGGTTTTTGGCGAGCCTATTGGACTTTGATGACATCGTTAAAAATAGCCTGTTGGCGTGTTCCATTTCGATTCCTTTTGCTTTGGTGCTCACCGAAAAAGTGGGTGGCTCTATCAGCCTGATTCCGCTATTTACCGTGATTACAGGTTTAGTCGGTATGTTGTTGGGAGACCTTCTTTTGCTTTGGATTAAATATAAAAATCACCTTGCCTCAGGTGCAGCACTGGGTAATGCCGCACATGCTATGGGCATAGCTCGGGCAAGACAGCGGCATGAATTGGAAGGCGTCATTGGCAGTCTCTCGATGATTATTTCAGGAATCATTATGGTGCTATTTGCGCCATCGCTGATTGCGGTGACGAAGTATTTACTTGGCTTTATATCTTTTTAAATCAATAAGGAATCGAATATGAATCCTATGTCACTTGCAAAGACAATCTTAAGCCCCAAAAGCTATCTCGCGGCCTTTGTCTTTATAGTACTCATGGTGGCGGCTGCCTATGGACTGAATGATCGTGAAATTATTCTGCCTGAAATGGCAGCGATGGCCATTGGGCTGTGGGTCTATCGAGATAAACAGTGGCTGAATCAGCCAGATAAAATTTTTATTTTACCCAGTTTGACCGCTGTTATAGGCTTCTGTATTAACTTAATGCCGATTTCATATCTGTTCAAACTGGTTTTGGTTCTCTGTGCCATCTTGCTCGTGATGCGGATGTTTAACTATATATTACCGCCCGCACTGGCTACAGGTTTCTTGCCGATTGTGACCCAAGCCTATGAAATATCGTTTTTGATTTCGATTTTTGCCACCAGTTTTATCCTGATGTTGGGTGTTGTGCTCTTTAAACTGAACCAAGGTGTGGAGAGAAAAGGCAATTTTGATCGACGAAAAATAGGTGTATATGCCAGTATTACTTTAATCGGTTTTGCACTCGCTGCTATTTTCAAGATTGAAGCGATGGCACTGATTCCACCGATTACAGTGGTGGTCTATGAATCATTAAATATGATGATGTATCCGTTGAAAATGTATCTTAAGCAGGTTGCTGTGTTGACACTGTCGATTTCAATGGCCGTGCTTATGCAGTTGTGGATTCAAGACTGGATCTTGCTCACCCTTATATATATGCCCTTGATGTTTCTTTTGCTCAAGCTCTTTGATATGCGCATTCCTGCAGTATATGCCTTTCCATTTTTGGTTTTTGTCTTTCCACAAGACAGTGTGATGCATTTACCTATGGCATCTGGCTTAATGGCTGGTTTTTCACTTGGTTGTGTCTATGTCTATCGCACCTATTTTCAGAATATAAGTGCTGAGAAATCCTATACCTAGCTTGAGAGGAATGACATGATCTGATCTGATCATGTCATTTATCTCTGGGATGGTGATATTTACCGTATGGGCAGTGAGTCTCTTCAAATCAAAAGATGGTTTAAATCAGTCTGGATTTAAACCATTCAACTTTTATTCAAAGGCTTCTGGGTAAATACATTGGATCAAGGCATCTAAGGCATTTTGAATACGCTCATTGATTTCAAATGAACAATTGATTCGAATATGATGTGGAATATTATCCGTTTGATAAAATAATGAGCCGGGCGCAATGCTGATATTTTTCTCTAAGAGCTGCTCATAAATTAAATTGCCATTGATCTGCTCGGGCAAAGTAATCCAAAGAAAATAGCCCGATGGATAATAATGAATTTGATAATCTTCAGACAAATGTTCAGATAAATAAGTGTAATACTGATTTTTGAGACGTTTTAAGGTGTTACGTAAGGTTTTTAAGTGTTTTTCATAGTGTCGATGCGATAAATAATCGACCAAGGCATTTTGAATAAATGAGTTGACGGAGAGCGTGCTCATCAGCTGTAGATGCTGAATATGCTCCGAAAATTTGCCCGCATAGACCCAACCAATTCGAAAACCCGCACCTAAAGTTTTTGAAAAAGACGAGCAGTGTAAAACCAAATTTTTTTGATCAAAGTATTTCATCGACAGCGGCTTTTTATGATCAAAATAAAGTTCCTCATAAACATCGTCTTCAATTAAATAAATATCGCGTTCATGCAGTAGCTTTGCCAGTTGGTATTTGATGTCATCACTGACCGTAAAACCAATTGGGTTGTGACTGTTGAGCATCAACAAACAGACTTTAATTGGATAACGCTCAATCGCATCTTTAAAAGCCTCAAGGTCAATACCGTGTTCTTCATGTTCAGGAATACTAATGACTTTCAGGCCCAAATGTTCAGCCGCTTGCCATGCACCATAAAATATTGTTTTTTGAAGTAAAATATAGTCACCCGGTTGGGTCATGGCTTGTAAGGAGAGGTTTAAAGCATCTAATCCGCCCGAGGTAATTACGATATCGGACGGGTCTGTTGGAATCCCTTGCATACAGTAGCGCTGTGCAATCAGTTTCCGCAGCTCAAAGTTTCCGGGAGGTAAACTTGGCATCTGTTCATAACTAAGACGGTGTTTGGCACGTTGTCCCAACGTTTGCATCAGCTTGGCAGAGTAGAGCAGTTGGCTGTTGGGAAAGGCAATGCCAAAGGGAACCATTTGTTCAGATTGGATCGATTTTAAATATCTGAAAATTTTAGAGTTGATTTCAATCTTTTCGTTGAGGATGACACTATTGGAGTTGCTTTCTGAGCGTGCATCGCCTGTCACAAAGTAACCGAGTTTTTCTTGTGAATAAATCAGCCCTTGCGCTTCGAGTTCCTGATAGGCATTCATCACCGTCATCAGGCTAAAACCCGATGTTTCAGCTTGTTGACGTAGTGAAGGTAGTTTATCGTTGGCTTTCCAAAAACCACTTTCAATCAAATGTTTCAGGCTGAGCGCAAGTTTTTCTGATTTATACATATAGGTTCGCTGCAATTAAAAGGCACAGGACATGTATTGAAAGTCCCGTGCCTAATTCATAAAAAATGCTTGGCTGGCTTTAGTAAGCAAAACTCAGCAACAGCTTAAAGAAACCCGCAATCAGTGCGAGAGAAATAAAGCCAAAGCACCACAATAAAATAAACCATAATCGTGGGCTGAGTCGATCAACAATTTTTTTCATGTCTATCTCCTCAATTAATGATAACCCTGATCCCCTATACGTACTTTGTCACGGAACACCCAATAGGACAAGAAGGTATAGGCAATGATGATCGGAATGAGAATTGCAGCTCCTACTAAGGTGAACTTCAAACTTGACTCAGGTGCAGCGGCCTGCCAAATAGTGACTGATGGCGGAATAATATTGGGCCATAAGCTGATGACGAAGCCAGTAAAAGCCAAAAAGACTAAAGCCAAAGTATAGATAAACGGTTTTAGTTCATGCTGCTTTTTGCACGCCGATAGAATCAAGCCAACAAACAGTAAAACTAAAATTGGCACGGGGCTAAAATAGTATAGATTCGGCAGAGAGAACCAACGCTGCGCAATTTCAGGATGGGTCAGTGGCGTATATAAACTCACAGCACCGAAGATGATGAGCAAAGCAATAATCAGCCTAGGCATCAGATGAAACATCCGCTGCTGTATCTCTTTTTCGGTTTTCCAAATGAGCCAACCACAACCTAAAGTGGCGTACATGACCACGACCCCTAGACCGGTAAAGCATGTAAATGTCGTGAACCAGTCCCATCCACCACCGCTGTAAATACCATTGGTGGTCTGAATACCTTGGATATAAGCCCCTAAAATCACGCCTTGGAAAAAGCTTGATAAGATAGAGCCCCAGATAAACGCGAGATCCCAGAGGTATTTGGTACGCGTGGCTTTGAAACGAAACTCGAAGGCCACACCGCGGAAAATCAAGGCAACCACCATAAAGATAATGGGCAAATACAGTGCCGATAAAACAGTTGAATAGACCAAAGGAAATGCTGCGAATAAACCAGCACCACCCAGTACCATCCATGTTTCATTGCCGTCCCAAACGGGCGCGACGGTATTCATCATCACATCGCGTTCTTGCGTTCCGTTCATAAAGGGAAACAGAATGCCAATGCCTAAGTCGAAACCATCCATAACCACATAGATGAGTACCCCGAGCCCGATAATACCGACCCAAACCAAAGCGAGATCAATCATGTGGTTTCTCCTTACTATTTTGAGCAGAAGGATCAGTGGTCTCGATAGATTCTTCAACAGCACTGAGTGGACGTAGAGGGGTTTTAAAATGCCCCGGGCCAGTATCTTGCACGGCATCTAAAGGCGTAGAAAAAGCAGGGCCTAATTTGATCAAGCGCAGCATGTAGTAAATACCCGCGCCAAAGACGACGGTATAGACCAGAACAAAAATAATCAGGCTCAAGCCGACTTGATCTGCGGTGACTGTATGCGATAAACCGTCTTTAGTCCGAATCACACCATACACGACCCAAGGCTGACGACCAACTTCTGTGGTAACCCAACCTGCTAGGAGCGCGATATAACCTGTAGGCCCCATGATGAGGGCAAATTTATGAAACCAATTGCTTTCGTATAGAGAGCCTTTTTTACGTAGCCACAGTGCTGTTAACGAGAGTAAAACCATCAACATGCCCAAGCCAACCATGACTCGGAAACTCCAGAATACAATCAGTGCATTCGGACGGTCTTCAGCTGCGAAGTCTTTTAAACCAGTAACCTGACCCTCTAGGGAATGCGTCAGAATCAAACTGCCCAGATTGGGAATACCAATCTCAAGATCATTCGACTCTGTTTCCATATTCGGTAAAGCGAACAGTAATAAAGGCATGCCATGATCACGATTGGTTTCCCAATGGCCTTCAATGGCTGCCAATTTTGCAGGTTGATGTTTTAAGGTATTTAAACCGTGGTTGTCCCCAATCACAACTTGTAGGCAAGACGTGACCAGTACCATCCATAAGCCCATGGAAAAAGACTTTTTCACCAACGCATCACGACGGCCTTTTAATAAATGCCATGCTGCGGTGCCAACCACCAAAAGTGATGAGACTAGGAAGGCCGCTGCTGCCATATGGGCAAATCGGTAGGGGAAGGATGGGTTAAACACAATTGCCCACCAGTCTGTGGGGACAATAATGCCATTTTCGATGGCAAAGCCTTGAGGTGTCTGCATCCAACTGTTGGAGGATAAAATCCAGAACATGGAAATACAGGTACCGATAGCGACCATTAAAGTGGCAAAAAAGTGGGCTTTGGGGCTGACCCGTCCCCAACCAAATAGCATAATGCCCAAGAAACCGGCTTCTAAAAAGAAGGCGCTCATGACTTCATACGTGAGCAGTGGCCCAGTGACACTGCCTGCGATGCGTGAAAATTCACTCCAGTTGGTTCCGAACTGGTAGGCCATGACAATGCCCGAAACAACTCCCATAGCAAAGGCCACAGCAAAAATCTTAATCCAGTACTTAAATAAGTCTTTATAAATTGGATTTTGAGTGCGCAGCCACTTCCATTCCAGCATGGCAAGAAAGCAGGCTAAACCAATAGAGGTTGCAGGAAAAATAATATGAAAGGAAACAGTAAAGGCAAATTGAATTCTTGCCAACTCAAGTGCGGTTAATCCGAGGCTCATTGCATCCTCCATGGCTGGCAGGAATATCGACGGTTCGATACCCAGTTGCTGTCTAGATCGGAATGATAAAAAAGCATAGATCGTTTCATTAAAAACTACCTACTTAAAATACTGATGATGATCTTGCATCAGGATGTCTAGAAGATGTAGGTACAAGAATTGGAGAGAAAAAATATAACAAAATAGAAAATTGCACTTAGTCTGTTATATTTTTTGAACTGTTTTTATGATCTATTCATTCTTATTGCTTCATTAAAATATACAGAAAGTTTTGATGCTGGGTTAGTTAAAAAATGTTATTCAAAACTCGCATAACACCTTGTTTGAAATAGCGTAGTTTGAATAAAACTTTTAACGAGGGAGCTTCATTATGAATGATAAGGTCAGTAGTAAAAGCTGAAGTCTAGCTGACAGCCATCGAACCGAGTATGTGCGAATATTTAGACCTACAGGATAATGATATTGCGCTATCTATTGTGATTTGAAAGTCGTTTGATACTTAAAATAGCTCTAAAAAAGGGAGTCTGTAGACTCCCTTCAATATAGATAGTTTAACGCGCAAGGAAAGTTGCGGCTTCATCAATTAAATCAGCAACGGCTTTGGGTTGAGACGCGAGTGAAGCATGACTGGCATCTAAAGAAATGACTTTTTGAGCATTTAAGCGTGAAGACATCATGGCTTGGTTTTCAGGGTGAATCATGCGGTCTTCAGTTGAAATTTGGTACCAAGATGGTTTGTTTTTCCATGCTGGGTTTGAAATGGTATCGCCAAAAGTACTCGCAACAGGGGCTTTCTGTGTGATGCCCATGACCAGTCCTTCATCATTCGTTAAGTCCTGACAGAAGCTTTCATGGTATTTATCGGCTTTGACCCAAAGGTATCCGTCACTGTCGGGTTCTAAGTTGGGTGCACCAACGGGTAAATGTTGTTGCGTAATGCCACCTGGACTTTCACCAGTATCGGGTGCAAAAGCTGCAATATAGACTAGACCAACAACATTGGGCTGATTACCGACTTCGGTAATGACCGCCCCCCATAGGAGTGGCCAACTAAAAGTACATCTCCTTGTACTTGTGTGATCATTTTACGGGTTCGTTCGACATCATCAGCCAAAGAGGTGAGAGGCAGTTCAACGGCACGGAGGGCTTCGTAACCTCGGTGAGATAGGTCAGTAATGACTTTAGACCAATGGGCAGCGCCGCCCCAAAATCCATGTACTAAAATAATTGTTGGCTTTTTATTCATCTTCTCATCCCTAGAGTAAAAATATCATCTTATAGTTAAAAAAGTGGTCATGCTAGGTTGGGCTAATGATTATCAATGCAAGTTAATTTAACTAATTGTAAGTTAAAAAATATAGATAAAAGACTGAAAAAAATGCCAATTACGTTAAAAAGTGGGCATTTTGTGTGATTAATATTTTATTTTTCCTTACTGCTATTTTTTAGCTTTTTTAAAATATTCATTACTAATAATCATTTTTTGAGGTATTCAGCCATAAAAAAAAGAAGAGCTGGATTTTCATAATGTTATAAGATGAGCAGGCTGTGCTGAATGCTTGATTTTGGGGGGAATTGATCATTTATCAATAACTAAAGTAGTACGTTTCATTGTTTCAAATGAACCTCATTAGGGTTTTAAAAGTTGAATTTGGCCATGTTCTATTGCTTTCAATTCTCAACGAGAAATGGGGGAGATGAGGTACATGGCAGATTTTGGGTGGGTATAAATAGAGTGCATTTGCATGAAAAAAAATTAGATGTTTTTTAGGGTCTGTTGAGAATTACCGAGAGTTAATTAAACTCGCGCACAATTGAATCATGGCTTCAAAACTCGTATCTGTTTTACAACTACGCATCGCTATACGTTTAAATTCTTTTAACTTACAGAAATA
>NZ_JACBEZ010000052.1:0-13450 GCF_013391465.1 Acinetobacter sp. SwsAc2
TAACTATGACGGATTGACTACTAACTATGACGGATTGACTACTCAATTATGACGGATTGACTACCAACTATGACAAGTATATAGTTGTCATATATAAAAGAAAATCAATGGTTTTATTTTGGATAAGAATCAAATTGTTAAATCAAATCAAGTTATAGAAGCTTCCTATCAATTAAGTGCCGTAGAACAGCGTATCGTCTTAGCAGCTATTTCACGTATTCCGAAAAGCCAGCCTATTACTGATGATGAGTTATACCCTGTAAGCGTTAATGAACTACAGTTATTAGGAGTACATGAAAAAACCGCATACAGAGACTTAAAAGAAGGAATTAATAGACTTTATGAAAGATCTATTAATCTTAGTATTGATGATAAATCTATAAAAATGAGGTGGGTACAAGAGATCCAGTTTTTGGATAGTCAAAGTATCATTGGTATTCGTTTTTCAAAACCTATCTTGCCCTTCATATCTAATTTAAGTAGAGAATTTACTAAGTATGCTCTATCAGATATTGCAGGGATCAATAGTGGATATGGTATTCGTATTTATGAGTTATTGGTGCAATACAGACAAATAGGTAAGCGTGAAATCTCTGTTGAGAGCTTACGAAGGATGTTGGAGCTTGGCAAAAAATACCCTCTATTTGCAGATTTCAAAAAACGGGTAATTGATACTGCTGTAGACCAAATAAATGAATGCAGCCCATTAAGCGTTTCCTATGAGCAGAAAAAAACTGGTCGTAAAGTTACCCATATTCTTTTTTCATTTAAAGAAAAATCAAAAAGCATCAATCAACAGAACGAACAAGATAAGGTTTATAAACTAACAGATGCTCAAATCAATATGTTTGGCAATCAGCTTTCTCGCTTACATGAGTTATCTCATTTAGCGGCTCAAGGAGAAAGCTATGATGTACTGGCATCAAGAATAAAAGAAATGCTTAGAGATCCAATACAACAAAAGCAATTTATTCCTCATCTAAGGAACTTAGGTTTTAAAGGGTGAAGTTTGATTGTGTATGTAGCGGTTGACTGTTCCTTAATGTATCTTAGTTCACATAATAGACAACCTAAATTACAACATGAAATCACTATCTGTTATTGAGCTGTCAAACCTCTATGGAATGACTCGTCAAGCCGTTTATAAACAAATAAATAAAGGTAATTTAAGTAAGAATAGCGATGGTAAAATTGATCTTTCTGAAGCTATTCGGGTCTTTGGTGAACCATCTAAGCATGTAAACAGTTCACAGACAACCGAAACACGAAAGTTGTCAGAAGTTCACCTACTTGAACAACAGGTTCACATGCTTCAAAAACAGCTAGAACAGGCTCATGACCGTGAGAAATTTCAACGAGATGAATTAAAAGCTAAGAATGATCAGTTACATGTTAAGGACGAACAAATTGAGGCAATGCAACGTCTATTAGAAGCTCCAAAGACTAATATGACTACGTTTACCGATCAGAAACCTAGCCAAGATATAGCAACGGATCCTCGGTCAGAACCTGAGCTGAAACATGACGGATTGACTACTCCGGAACAAACGGAAAATAAGCGGATTCCAGTACCCGAGCACATTGAACAGGAACCGGAAAAAAGAGGCTTTTGGAGCCGTTTTTTTAGACCCTATGATTAACCACGATTGTTTAACTGATATGAACAAAGTTGTGAAACATTGATCAAATAATAGGCGTGGAACGTGAAAAATCATAAAAAAAGCCCACCAGAGGGTATGTGGGCTAAAATCATGTAACTACAGCATTGATTTCTATAGATAATTATAACGCATTTCGTATAAGGTGTATTATGTTAATTGTAGAAAAACTACATTTATATAATTTTTTAACTTAATCCTGTAAGTTATTTTTTAGGCTCTATTTTTATAAATTATTCTTATTTAAGTGCTTGAAATTTATTTTAAAGAACAAATATATAGCTTTTATTAAATTATAATTGGGGGGGAGGATGAATCAAGAAGAACTACTTCGAGAAAGTATTATTGATACGCAACTCACTGTTCGTGCTATTGACGTTAAAGCTGGATTTTTTCTTGTTTTTCTGTGTCTGCCATTGAGTCAAATGGATAAAATCACAGCTGGATTACATACTTTAATTAAGCATCATGATTTTTGGCTACTATTAATCATATTTGATTTTATGTTATGGACAATTGGTCTTTTACTTTTAGTATTTTCAGTTTTTCCTTTAAATAATCCAAAAGATTCGATTGATTTTGATGGTTATCAAAATCATCCTAAAGGTTTTTTCTTTGGTGGATATCTATTCTCCAAATTAGGTTTTTGGTCAGCACTTAATATTTTACATATTCCAAAAACTTCTACCAAATTTGTCCAAGAAAAAAATTATGTGGATTCTTTGACTAGTGAAAATATTAAAGATGAATTGCTATTTGAACGTATGAAGTTAATTTCTATTAGAGACTTAAAGATTAAGAGATTACAAAAAGCTCTTTTTACTACAGTATTTTGGGTGGTGATAAGTTTTGTAATTTGGTTAGCAGTGATTATTGTGAAATAGAGAGAAAAGAATTGAATCATTTATTAGGTTTAACCCAACTAGAATATATCCAACTACAAAACAAAGTAACAACTGTTTGTCGTTATAGTTTAGATGAAGCGGAAAATGAGTGGGAATATACAGAAGCAGGACAAAAGCTTGTCGAAAAATCGGCCTCTTTGGAAAATAGAAATGAAAGTTTAGTGATACTTGATAGTGCAATACCTTCAAACATTCCAGGACATGATTTGGTAGATAAGGCAAAAATCAGTGATTTTATTGCATTAGTTTGTGATATCAGGAAGTCCACACAACGCTTAAGTACAAATTTAGTTGATGCTAGAGTTAATGGTATTCAAAGGGTTTTTTATGAAACTTCAGCACTTTTACCAAGTTTGGAAGTAGTAATTGATCATTTCAGCGGTTCGGTTACAGAATATTTAGGTGATGGTGTTTTAGGTTTTTTCCCTTATTTAAACGATGATGATTTATATAACTCTTATTATGCATCAATTGGTTGTATGGAAATGGTTAGAACTATCGTAAATTCAGAGATAAAGAGTAGATACAATTTACCGCCACTTGATATAGGAATTGGAATGGCATGTGGTCCTGCTATGGTAAGAAAAGTAGCAAAAAAACATGTAAAAGCATTTGGAAGATGTGTTTGGACAGCTAGTAAACTGTCTGGTGGAACAAATTTAATTCTTATTGATGATATTTTACGAGGCAAGTGGCCATCAAGTCAAAATGGTGCAATTAACTTTAGAACTAAACAATTAAGTAAGAATGTTGAGGGTTATAAGTTATATCCACAATAAATAATTAATAATCTGAGACACCATCTATCTGGTGTCTTTTTTATTTAACATAAAATCTCTTATACAAATCCCTAATTTTTTGATGACAAATAATATTTTCAATGAGCAGTATCACAATCATAAATAATTATTTTCTCCAAAAACTTATTTTTGTTCTTAATGATATTATTTTTATCTCTGGAGCTAAAAATTTGTTAAATGCACTTTTAATTTTTTTCGCTGCAAGCTGTATCTTAGCTTATAACTATAAAAAAATTAGCTTATCTAAAAATCAAGTTCGCTCTTCAAGTACCAAATTTTTATATGAAAATATAAACTATATTGTTGCTTTTATTGCTTATGGTATTGTTATTTATAGCCTTTAACTTTTAGCTAAAATTAGTTATAAAGAAAATAACATTTATGAAATGTTAGTTGTCTCAACATTTTTAACTATATTGACTCTTTCAAAATCTTATTTTTTCAGTCCATTTGGATTAAGACGTTTAAAATAAAAACCCCGACATTCTATCGGGGTTTTTATTTAAGAAGATGACAACTATATCTAACTAAATATTTGTCCATCTTTTAGCTTTTTAATATTTTTAAACAAATAAAATATAGCTAATATAATAATGATAACGGGTACAAAACTTATTTCTAATTTAAGTACTTTATTTAACCCTGAAATTAAAAAAGCTATACCGAATAATATTTCTAATCCATCCCAATCAAGATCTTTTAATGACTTAACCAAATTTACTAAAAGGATCAAACTACCAGCTACAATAAACATAGATCCTTCTGGAAGGAAATTTGGAATTAGATAAGAAATTCCAAAAAATATTAAAAAAACAGCTAAACCAATAGCGCCATATACTGTTGATTTATCTTTTGAACTACTATTTTCCATATGTTTCCTCCTAAATTTAATTTTTTAAATTAAGGCTAAAGTTCTTCTTCTAACTTAAGCCGTTTTATGGTTTTTTCGATGCTGTTTCAAAAGCTGTTCTGCCTCATGCAACTTGTTTTCAAGCTCTTCATTAGCTTTCATGAGTTCTCGATACATTACTTTTTTTTCAGCATCCACAAATCTTTTAAGAACTTCACGCATTAATGCTTGATATCCTAATTTTTGAGCTGAGCCAATCTCTTTTAGATCGGTAATTAAATCCTTCGGCAAACGAATAGAGATCATCTGCATATTGCTAGATTTATTTAAAATTTCATGAAAATTTGCAGGAACGGGGGAAGATTTTGAAAAATTAGGATCTGCTCCCAATTCTCTACTTTCCCATAGATTTGCATCATCTAGCTCAAGAGACTCTATTACTTGAACTTGATCTTTATTTTTCATATATCTACCTAACTATTTAATCGTGTTAGCTACACGGCACTTGTAAAAGTGCTTCTGGAATGGATAAAACTGAAGAGTTTTTTGTTCAGTTTCTAAGACACTCTAAAAAGTGTGCAACATCACTTTTTAGAGTGTCTTTTAAGTTATTTAGCTTTGAAGAACATTTCAATTTCGGCCTTATTAGGCTCAAAGGCTGATTTAATTGCAAATTTTTGTCTATCTTCATAAAACATAAAACATATTTTCAATAACCGCCCCGAATCCGTTTCACTAATGAACCATTTTGTTGAAGGATCAGTTCGATGTTCTTCACGTTCATCTTCTAAAAACTGGCTACCATTAAAGTTAAGAAAGCATTGCTCTACTTCTGCGGGTACTACATTGTGCTTGTCTGCTAACTTTTGTCGCACACGAGCTGAAATTAAGAATGGGTCATCATTTTCACCGGACATTTATACTAACACTCCTCAAAGAGAATATATATACATTTTGTATATACAATATGTATATCAATATCTACTTTTTTAGTTAAATAGTCAATTAAACACCGGGAATTATTGGCTGTAAATTAGTCATTTACAGCAAAAAATATAAAATATTGTATATACAAAATATATATACGTTCTTTTTCTCTGCTGTTCAACTTTTTTTAAAAATATTTTTTGACTTAACATAAAATCTCTTATTCGAAATCTGAATTTTCCACTAAATATCCACCCATTTAACATAATAGAGCTTATACGAAATGCATATAAAAATAGTTTTATATTTCAAAAAGTTATGCTATAAAAAATTGGGACGCAAAACCTAAAAAACCGACTTGGAAACAAGTCGGCTTTTTTATGAACAGTTTTGATAGTTCTTGCCAATAAATCTGACTAAAAATTACGCTTTTCAGCTTGAGTGATACAATTTTGTGATACATTATTGTATATACAAATTTGAATGTTTTTTATGGGACAGTATTTCGAATGGGATGAGGCAAAGAATCGAAAGAATCAGAAAAAGCACGATGTCTCTTTCGAAACAGCAAGCCTTGTTTTTGATGATCCATTAAGGATCTCAATCCAAGACAGACATACCGATGGTGAAGAACGTTGGCAAACCATTGGAAAAGTAAAAGGCGTACTAATGCTCTTAGTAGCTCACACCATCTTTGATGAAGATGACTGTGAAATCATACGAATCATTAGTGCAAGGCAAGTCACCAAAGCGGAGCGAGATAGATATGAGCATGGTTAGATACTCACGCAAAGAACTGAATGAAAAATTCAGCGACAAGCAAGATGCTGAAATTCAACGCTTGCTTGCTAAGGGAACGGTTCCTGACGATCAGCTAGATCTCTCAGATATGCCTGAAATTACCGACTGGAGTAATGCTGTACGCCACAATCAATTCTATCGTCCAGTAAAGCAACAAACATCTATTCGTTTAGATGCTGACGTACTTGCATGGTTTAAAGCTCAAGGCAAAGGCTATCAAACACGAATGAATGAAATTTTGCGGGATGCTATGCTCAAAGAATTAAAAAATCATCAGTAAAAATGGGAGCTTAAGCTCCCATTTTTGACTTCGCATAAGGTGTATTATGTTAATTTTAGAAAATATTAAAGATAAGGTTTAATAATTTCATAAATTGATGTTCCAATATTATCTTTGAGTTCCTTAGGATCTGTCGATATTTGTGAATCAATAATATTTTTTGGTAAATCTTCAAATTTAGAGACAATATACTTTGCGTCATAATTACTTTTGCTAGTATATCTTTTAGAAACTTTTTTCAACTCATTATCCAAAGCATGAGGCATATACTTTACTCTTGATTTTGGTCTAATTCTTTTATTCTCAAAAGCCAAATCTCTATCTAAATGATTGATATCATTCAAATGTAATAAAAGGAAAATTTCAAAACAAGGATTTGATATGCCAAGGCTGTACCCATTCTTTTCAGAAATTTCTAAGACTTCATCATACTGATACTCTTTAAAGCTTTGCTTATCCCTATCAATAATTATTAGAATTTTATCAATTCCATGCTCAAATCCTTTTAATTCTACTATGGCATTTAACATTTCTAATGGCTTATCTTTAACCAATGCTAAGTTACCAAATAAAATTTGATAATTTTCATCACCAATCAATTGATGTATAAGATTAAGCTTTTCTTGAAGTCCTTCTAATGTCGATTCTGTTTCTGTAAGAATTTCTTCTTTGATAACACCTATTTGGTGGATCACGTCCTCATTTAAATTAGTAGTTAATTTAAAATATGTATCAATCGATTTAACTACAATTAGCTGATGAGACTTTGTACCATCTTCCCTATCTAGAAAAACTATTTCACCTAAAATTTTATCAACAAATGCATTCTTAAATTCACGGATATAAAGCCCTTCAGTTTCAGCCCCTTCCACAACAAAAAATAGTTTAGGTTTCGGCGCTTTCGGCTCTTCTACATCCCTAGCTTGGCTAGGAGCTTTATTTGTAAGTCTAAATCCCACAGTTTTCTCATTTAATTATTAAAAAACTTGAACTTAGGAATACTACCATAACGACCATCTAAATATGCTGTCATAATGTCCTTATCAAACCGAGTTTTAAACTCTTCTAATGAGTATATTTTACTTTCTCCAATATCATTTTTTTCTACAAACCAGATTTCATCTCGTCTCATAATATTCAAATCTAAAATTCGATCTTCATGAGTAGAAACAATCAGCTGTGATTTGTTCTCTATTGAAAGATATTTTTTAACAAAATTAAATGTAAGATTTGGATGTAAACTGCGATCTAGCTCATCAACAACGAATATTTTTTCATTTTTATTTTTAATAATATCGTAAAGTTCCAGCAATCTTACAGTACCGTCAGATTCCTCACCTAAAGTATAATATTCACCATCCATATAATGGCAAAACTTAATAACTCTAAAGTTAATATCACCATCAATGTTAACTTTTATAGAATATAAGTTATTCTCAGTTCGCATCATTGCTGAGAATTCTCTAATATTTTTATCTATTTTTTCAATTTTCTGTATATTATCTTGAAGATATTGAAGTTTTTCATCCACATCCTCTTTTACGAAATCAATAAATTTTGGATCTTCAACTTTGTATATTTCATCGAGTTGAATATCTTCTACATGTATACCTGTAATTCCTGTACCAAAATCTTTTAAAAAATTTTCAATAGATTCATCACTTTCTTCTAAATAAGTTAGGCTACGATCTGCCGCTTGCGTAGGAGATATAACTTCAAGTTTTCTCTCAAACCAGAAGAATACTTTATTAAAAATAAATGCTTTACTATCTTTAGAAAAATCACTTTTCGTATCATTCAAGAAATGTAGGAATAAACTTTCATCATGTTTTTTTAACTCTTTAAAATCTTCTACATAAGTAAGCAGCCTAGCTCTATCTCTAGCACTATTAGTTAAATTATCAATATCAATTTCTAATTTTTTAGTTTCATATTCCATCGTGAATAAAGGAAATTCTTCTTCTCCTTTAATTTCATACATCCATTCTTTTTTCAGTTCTCCTTTGGATAACAAAATAGAAAAACCATAGGAATAAATTACTTTATTAATAATAATTTCATATTCAAAACTGGATTCTAAATCTTTATTGATAATATTAGTTCTACAATAAGATTTTTTATGAACAATATTTAATTCATTTTCAGTAATACACTGCTTTGAAAATTTAATTGCTTTGATAATATTAGATTTTCCAGCACCGTTCGCACCATAGATAGTAGAGAATTTTAGAAGATCTAAAGCTGGCGTAGTGTAGACATGATTAGGATGCTGTCTAGTTTTTCCTTTTACTAAAGATAAAGTATTCAACTCGGCAAAAGAAAGAAAATTTAGGACTCGAAAATTAGCTAACATATCTGTATGTGATTTTTTCACTTATAATAGGTAAGAATCTAAACTATTCTATATAAAAAGCAATTTTTTTTAATCTAAAAGTGACCAAATCACCTATTTAACATAAAATCTCATCTACGAAATGCAGCTGTTAGCACCCAATTAAATCTTTAATTGGATTCACATCAAATACTCTATTGACCACGATAAGCTCGAACTTTCTCAAAAATTGGATAAAAGTCCAGACCATCATCCTTCATATCTGAAATTACGACTGCAATTACTGCAATCGTAGTGGGCACTTTACCGTTCTTTTTATAGTTGGTAATTGAATTTGCGTTCATATCTAAAAGCGCTGCAAATTCTTTAATAGAAAGGCCAGACTTACCTATAAGTCTTTGAAATTCTTCGTAAGGCATAGTTTTAAAAGCAGAATTGTTTTGATGAAAAAGTATAGCACAGATCATTTATTTACATTTAAACACATAAATAATGTTATTAACACATTATTTATGTGTTTAAATAATCTTATCAAGCAATTTTACTCTTTTGATAGGACTTGTTTTTATGAACCATTTCGTACAGCCCAAGCTTCTTATTTCTTCTCAAGCAAAAAAGATTGGATTGGCATTAATTAACGATCTTGAACTTTGTATAACAGCACGATTGGCTTTTTATCTGGATGTAAATCCTTCCTATGACGGCCATGAGGCAACATTCATTTGGATCGAATATTTTTTACAAGATCACCCTCAAGCCGAATTTTCTGAAGTTAGAGAAGCCTTTCTACAACTTATCCCAGGATGTTAAACGATGATAATGAAATCTGTATTTTATGAGTCAAATACAGATTTCAAATTCTCTTTTTTATAAGACTATGAATTAAATTTTCTCAAATAACTCTGCAGCAATCTTCCTAGCTAAATTATCTTTATCAACATCTAGTTCTGATAAATCTATAGCATATTGAATTGCCTCACGACCTGCGATTTCCATAGGTCCATAGTCATCATAATCCTCACCTGTATAAGCATTGTAGGCTCTAAAATCATCCTGCGTGAAATCAACTCCACACATTTGAGCTAAGTAGATGTATAACCATGCTTCTCCATGATTTTTGAAAATTTCTTCATACAGGAAGTATTCAATAGCACTCGTATCACCTCGATTACACAAGTACAGAATCTGGTTGTAAACTGTTTCCTTGTCTGCATCCAAATTAATTTCATGAAGATTTATAGGTGATTTTTTAATATAAGATTCAAAGTGTTCCGCTTGCTTTATGTATTCTTCATACTTTTCTTTATTTTTCTTAGTCTCATCAGAATTGATATATTTTTGTTTATTATTGTCCCAACGACTTCCAAAATTTGAGCCATGTCGACCATAAGGGGCTATCTGATTTGCTAAATAACGATAGTAGGCCCCGAGTAGAGCATAAGCATCAGCATTCTCACGATCTTGCGCATAAGATAAAATCTTCTCAAAAATAGCCCCAATTTTTGAAAACTCGAAATAATTACCTCCAAGTTCTAGGTCATCCACCTTACCATTTTCAAAATTGATATAACTTAATTCCTCTCTTACAGCATTGAAGTTAATAACTTCTAAATTAAGCCATAAAAGTTCTCGATAGACTGTTTTAGAAATCGACAAATAAAACTCTTCTAAGGCATCTAACTTAAGTAAAACCTTAAGTCTTATAATAATTTTTCTAATCTGCTCCAATAGAACATTACCTTCATAATCATCCCAATGAAGATCATCTTCACTATAATTTAGATAATCTGTTTCAGGCGGATTTTCCAATATTTCTAGAGTTAGAGCATCAACCAATTCGTGCTGATAATACTCTTCAGAATCATCATATTGAGCTTCAAGTAATAGATTTTGAGCAACAAAAGAGCTATAAGTCTTATAGTCTTGATCTAAAGCAATCAATTCATAGATATGTGAACGGCTAATCTTTACTGAATGCTGATCCAGAATTTTATTAGATAGTTGAAATGCGAATTCTTGAATAGACATAATTTTCTCTACTTTCAACTCTAAACTCTTTATACAAAGAATCCTTGGTGTCATAAGACTTCTAGCAGCGCATGTTTAAATGCTAAGAACCAAACGAGTTGATACTTAAGAAAATTAAATTTTGGATATAGCTTTAAAAATTAAACCTATAATTTTTTTATCCCTTTTCTACTCATGCGCAAGTACGGTAGGCGACCTTATTTTTAAAATAATAAATTTCGCATAAATTTACAATTGCCAAAATAGAAAAGTCCACTAAAAAGCGGACAGTCAAAAAATTCATTCTTTTTCAGACCTACTTTTTATCTTTTTTTGAGCATCTATAATCGCTAAATCGAGAAGCGTTAAAGTTTGTCCTTTAAAGCTATATGCTGTCAGCTGATGGAGAACCTCAAAAACTAGCTCATGTTTTTCTGTTAATGTTAGATCCAGAGCCCACACATTCGTATAAAGTTTGGATTGCCGAAACTTCCCTGAAAAACGTCTATCAGTTCTAATTCTGCGTAACAATTTTTCAGGATCTAAACTTTCATCATTGTTTACTTTATAAATACCTAAAACACCGCCACCAACTTCAAACTTACGTTGATTTTCAGCTTTACGCTTTTTTCCAGCATCCTTCTTCTGAATCTGACTCAAATACAGCTCTAAGTCACTATATTCAAGCTTTTGTGCTTTAAAATTCAGATAACGCGTACACATCATTTTCAGAATATTCACTTCAGCAGGATCTAGATCTTCCTTCTGATAACGTTGGTACAGCTCTAGGAATTTCTCTTCATACTCTGTGTGATGAAAATTTTGAGAAAGCTCATCAAACAACAACTGAAGCTTCAAATGTTCCCGATATGGTTTTAGCGCTTCTTTCACCAAAATCTGCTGAGCTTCAGACAACATTTCAAAATTAAAATCTTCAGCTTGTAGTGCATCAATGACCTGATTTTGAAGTTCCGAGCGAGGATCCTTCTCTAATAGAAACTCAACGAAAGCATGTAACTCTGCCATTTGTAAAAGTTGAGAAGGTCTACCACGCTTTTTTGCTTTTTCCTGAGTCATATCAACTACCGCCAAATTTTCAGAACTGCTACCGATTCAAACATGGTTTTACCATATTTGAATCGGGCAGTCTGAAAAGAATTATTTAAATAAAAAATAAAATTTCTTGAAAAGAATTTTTATTTTTTATTTAAATAATTCGCACTTGACAGTTTCTCTTGATCAGAGAAACTAGTACGCAATGGGGCGATTCCCCCTTGACCCCCTTCAACCTGATTTTTCCAGCCATTGAGGCATTCCAAAATCAGGACATTTTTAATTCCGTTTCACTACATAAAAATGAAAATCCGCAGAGAATGTAAACATGGCCAGCTACCATTTCAGTGTTAAAAGCAAAAATAAAGGTTATGCCATGGGCCATTACCTCTACATTGCCCGATTGATGCAATACGAAAACGTCCGCAAAAAAAGTGATGAACTTTTAGAATCCGTTGAACTTGGCAAATGCATGCCGTCCTGGGTGAAAGATCCGATTGAGTTTTGGCAAGCCGCTGATACTTATGAGCGAGCGAATGCCAAAGTCTATATGGAGTATGAAATTGCCCTCCCCAACGAATTCACGCCAGACCAGCGTAAAACGCTCATAGAGACGTTTTTAGACAAACATATAGCTCCACAGCAATATCCGCATTCATACGCCATACACAACGTTAAATCGCGTCTCAGTGGCGAAGAACAGCCCCATTGCCACCTCATGTTCTCCCTCAAAGCTGATGACGGCATTGAACGCACAGCCGAACAATACTTCAAACGCTACAATCCTCAAGATCCGGCTAAAGGCGGCGCCAAAAAAATCCAGCTGCAGGATGGCCACGCAGACTATTCCACATTCTTACTGCACATCCGCAAAGCCTGGGAAAATCACCTCAATGATGCTTTGGCCGAGCACTGCCCTACTGTGACCTACCAGATCAACGGCCAAGATATCACCATCAAGAACCAAGTATCAGCCGACAACTATGAGAAATACAATGAGATCCACGGCACCTTGTATCTCCCGGAACCCAAATTAGGTGCTGGAAAACAGAATGAAACTGTGGAATACCTGGTTGAGATCCAGAAAATTCGGCAGCACAATGCCAACGAGCGAGAAATGGAACAAAAGCAGCAGGTACTAAAACATGAACCTTTCTATTCATGCTTGAATGAGCCCTATAACTCACTCGAAGTCATGTATTACCTTAACCATTTAGCCAAAAAGGCCAAAAACAAAAAAGAACTCGAACAAGACTTTAACGAAATTATTAAAACACAAAAGCCAAAACTTCAGGATGAGCACTGGAACCTGAGCCGAATGGATAACCAGCTTCAAAACTCACTTTGTTACCCAGATCCACAAGTTGATTTCAAGCCATTAATAGGCTTAAAACCACAGATGGAAGCGAAGCCGGTTATTCAAGAGAACAAAGTATCTGAAACTATTAGACCATCGACACAACCAAAACCAAAAAATAATGATTATGATTTTGGTGGTCCTTAAAATTAAGGCCTTCCTCTATACCTCATAGGTATGTAAAGAGCGAGTGTCTACGAGCGAACTGAATACATCAAAATTTCGGCTGGTTTTTCCTTGATTACAAGCTTCCTATCCATTAATTACGGTCAGATTAGAGCGTCCCGAAGGGCGCGAACTGCTTGAAAATGCTTCTAGACCGAGCGAAGCGAGTAAAAAAGCTTTATGAGCGTAGCGAATTCCGAGTTGCTTTGCTTTTTCTTAAAGTCACAACTGGATGATCCAAAAAATTGCCCCACGAATCGAGCGAAAGCGAGATTCAATAGAGTTTGAGCGTAGCGAAAACCAAGGGCAATTTTT